>NZ_JAIHAU010000017.1 GCF_020054945.1 Mahella sp. | reverse complement strand
ATTGTCCGGCACGTCGCAAATAGCATTGGCCGGTCCCGAAACCACCGTATATGTGTATAATCAAGGCAAATCCGATTATGCGGTGAATTTCGCTCAGCTGACCAAACGCGACGGTTCATTTCTGGTAGGACGCAAACCAGAAACCGATTTTAAGTGGGAAAGCCTTAGAGATAAGACCGTTATAGGGGCTCGCCCTGGTGGAATGCCTGAAATGGTATTAGAATACGTATTAAAGCAGCACGGCCTGATGCCAGGCAAAGACGTCGACGTTATAACCAATATACAATTGGATGCTGTGGCAGGGGCATTCAGCAGCGGTACAGGCGACTACGCGGCGTTGTTTGAACCTACAGCCACTATGGTAGAAAAAGAGAATCACGGTTACGTTGTGGCATCGATCGGTAAAGCCGGCGGTGAGGTACCTTATACGGCGTTTTCAGCTACCAAAAGCTATATAGAAAAAAATCCTGATATTATACAGAAATTCACTAATGCGATATATAAAGCCCAACTATGGGTGGAGCAGCACAACGCAAATGAAATTGCCGAAGCGATAAAATCCTTCTTCCCGGATACCGACATGGATGTATTGACGACGGTGGTACAGCGCTACAAGGATCAGGATACATGGGCCAAAGACCCGATAATGAAGGAAGAGGCCTTCATGCATATGCAGGATATAATCGAGGAGGCCGGCGAGCTTGATAAAAGAGCACCTTACGACGAATTGGTAACAGTGGAATTCGCTCAAAAAACCATTGAGAATATCAAGCCTTGAGCCGTAACTCAAAAATGCCCAATCCATAGGATTGGGCATTTTTGAATGAAACGGTACTTTTGCCTTAGCCATGGAATATAATGAAAAGGATCAACTTTGGAGGAGGCAGAACAAATGTCACAAATTATGGTACATGTGGACAGAATAGGACTGACATATCAGACCGCAGAAGGAGAAACCGATGCGATAAGAGATATATCAATGGATATATATGAAAAGGATTTTGTAGGCATTGTAGGACCGAGCGGCTGCGGCAAATCCACGTTGCTGTCTATTATAGCCGGTCTTATAAAGCCTACTCGCGGAATCGTGATTGTGGATGGTCAACCGGTTGACGGTCCATCCAATAAAATAGGATATATGCTGCAGGAGGATTACTTGTTTGAATGGAGAAGCATATGGCAAAACGTATTGCTGGGCCTTGAAATACAGAATAAAGTCAATGAAAGCACAAAATCGCACGTGGAGCAGCTATTAAAAAATTATGGCCTATACGACTTCAGACACCATTATCCGCACCAATTGTCCGGCGGTATGCGCCAACGCGCGGCTTTGATCCGGACGCTGGCACTGAACCCAGAGATACTGCTGCTGGATGAGCCTTTTTCAGCACTCGACTACCAAACCAGGCTGGCCGTATCTGAAGAAGTAGCCGCTATTATAAAGCAAGAAGGAAAAACAGCCGTTCTGGTGACCCATGACATATCGGAGGCTATATCCATGTCAGACAGGATATATGTGTTGAGTCAGCGCCCTGCCATCGTTAAGAATATATATGACATACAGCTTAGCTGCCAAGATAAAACGCCGCTCAATGCCAGAAAATGCCCCGAATTCAGGGAATATTTCAACAGTATATGGAAGGAGCTGGATATACATGTCGGTTAAGCGCGATACCGTCATCTCACCCGAAAGGCAAAGTTACTTAAAACAGATGAAAAAGCGACGCCAGAATATTGCTCTAGGAAGGATATTGATATTGATCGGCATTATCGTCGGATGGGAAGCAGCCGCCGATTTAGGTATAATCGATCCTTTTATAACCAGCCAACCGTCTAAAATACT
This sequence comes from Mahella sp., assembly GCF_020054945.1. Lineage (GTDB taxonomy): Bacteria > Bacillota > Clostridia > Mahellales > Mahellaceae > Mahella. The sequence goes on along the minus strand of NZ_JAIHAU010000017.1, from coordinate 46,831 downwards.
TACAACCATAGTCGATCTGCATAATGATGGCCAATTATACAACCATATATGGGCTACCGTTGCGGAAACCATGGTCGGTTTCATCGTAGGCACAGCTCTCGGCACTCTGATGGCCATAGGTCTATGGTGGTCGGACTACGCATGTAAGATTTTAGATCCATATTTGGTAGTGTTAAACAGCCTGCCTAAACCGGCATTAGGCCCCATACTCATAGTATGGCTGGGCAACGGCAAGCCGGCCATTATAGCTATGGCCCTTTTGATATCGCTCATAGTAACTATTATAACGGTGCTGAACGGTTTTTTAGAAGTAGATAAAAATAAAATAAAGCTTTTGCAGACATTTGGCGCTGTCAAAGGGCAGATATTGACTAAAGTTATATTGCCTGCCAGTGTTCCCACTATTATATCGGCGCTTAAAATAAATGTGGGGCTTTCCTGGGTAGGTGTAATAATGGGTGAATTCCTGGTATCCAAAGAAGGGCTTGGATATCTTATAATATATGGCAGCCAGGTATTCGAATTGGACCTCGTTATGAGCAGCGTGATAATATTGGCCATTGTAGCTGCTATAATGTATCAGGCTGTAAGCTATCTTGAAACGCGGTTTATGCAATATAAAGATTAAAGTGTATGTTTTTGAAGCATAGAACCACAACAATCGTTTATTGCGTTATGGTTCAGCTTCACAGCTATTATCTTAACTGTTCCATAACTTTCCTTGTTACTTCAGCCACTATATCGGCTATATCGTCATTTTTTAGAGTTGATTGTTTTGGTCCGACCTGGCTATCCGATTGATTTTCTTCTATTTTGCACGTGCCATCAGCATATTGGCACCCTTCACAACCCGGATGACGTCCTTTTATACCCATCTTTTCCCTTACGTGCATCAATTTCTCCACATTGTCGGGCGATATGTCCTTTGCACCTCCAAGATTATTAGCCAGATACAACAATTGAGCGTAAAAATCCAGCGTTTCCATCTTGAAGTAGGCATTCATCAGATCATAACCATAGGTCAGAGCGCCGTGATTTTCCAGCAGCAAGGCATCATAATTCGGCAGGTATTTGGCTATGGCATTTGGTATTTCTTCGGTTGAAGGCGTACCATATTCGGCTATAGGTACCGCACCCAGCGAAATAACAGCCTCGGGCATAACGCAACGGGTCAGAGGTATGCCGGCTATGGCAAAGGCTGTTGCATATGGTGGATGAGCATGTACTACAGCTCTGACGTCCGGCCTGTCTTTATATACTCTCAGATGCATTTTGAGCTCGGACGACGGCTTCCAAGTACCGTTTACAACTTCACCGTTCATATTGACCTTGATCAACATATCCGGTGTCAGAAAGCCTTTGCTGACACCGGTAGGGGTAGTCCAAATTTCATCATCAGCTACCCTTACGGTTATATTACCGTCATTGGCTGCTACAAAGCCTCTATTGTATATGCGACGCCCTATCTCGCATATCTCTTCTTTTATCTTAAAATCAGAATACATAAGACCTTCTCCTCTTGTTGAATTAAATTTATACTTATTGTATCATTTATAAAGCAATTAATCAACATTTAAGTCCGTTTTATTTTGATTATAATCATTTGCTGCATCATTTTTCAGTGTATACAACAATTCTATATCATTATCCCTCATGAAAGTTTCCCATTCCTTAGGCAATGTTTCATCTGTTATAAACACGTCTATATCCTTTATAGAGCATATCGTAGCAAACGATACTTTATCCAATTTGGTATGGTCGGCCAATAACACGACGCGCTGTGCCGCTTTTATCATGATTTTCTTCAGTTCCGCTTCAAATTCGTTGGATTCGGTTACGAATCTATCCAGGCTCACGCCTTTGCATGACATGAAGAATATATCGGCATTATAATTGGATATGGCTCTCTCAGCTGAGTGACCCACAAAGGACAATGAGCTGCTACGCAACATACCGCCTGTGGAAATAACGGATATATTTTCATAAGGGGCTAATTCAGATGCTATTTTCAGGCCATTCGTTATCACTGTCAGGCGCTTTTTGTCTTTTAAAAATCTAGCCATCTGCAATACCGTAGTGCTGGAATCCATAATTATGGTATCCCCATCTTCGACAAGGCCGGCAGCCGCTCGTCCCATGAGTTCCTTGCTTTCTTTATTGGTTACCTCTCTTATTGATATAGGTAATTCTAAATGCAGGCCCTCGCTCAATACCGCACCACCGTACGTACGTCGCAGCAAACCTTCTTTTTCCAGTTTGGCCAAGTCCCTGCGCACGGTTTCCTCAGTTATATTGAACAACCGGCTCAGATCAGGCACAGCAACGCTTTGGTTTTCATAGAGAAGGTCCATGATTTTCTTTCGCCTTTCTACAGCTAACATAATGATCCTTCCTTCCCGTTTATCTATTGAATTATAGGAGTATTATATAATTTTATACGAAAATTATCAACACCAAATAAAAAACAAAGCCAAACCAAAAGATGATTTGGCCTGAAAAGCATGTCGATTTTGATTATACACGGAATTTTCTACTACCGGGTTTGACTACGGGGATACCATCCTTGCATAATGGACATTCTGATGTCTCATATGATGGTATATCCATAGCTATAGCAGAGCACAATTTTGTTCCAAAATCCACATTGCCATTGCTCCTGTCCACTACTACAGCCACACCGACCAATTCGGCATGGTATTGTTTTATTAATTCTATTACCTCTTTAACCGATCCACCGGTGGTTATAACATCTTCGGCCACTACCACTCTAGCGTTTGCCGGTATTTCAAACCCGCGTCGCAATGCCATGAGGCCGTCTTCCCTTTCGGCAAATATGGCTTTGGCATCAAGTTGCCTAGCCAATTCATATGCTATTATTATCCCACCTATGGCAGGGCCTATAACCAGATCCACTTTTTCATCCGAAAACCCTTCAGCCAGGGATTTACATACAAGTTGACTATATTCCGGGTACTGAAACAGTTTGGCGCATTGCATGTAGCGATCGCTATGCCTGCCTGATGTAAGAAGGAAATGGCCGTTCAATAAGACGCCGGTCTTATTGAGTATGTCCGTCACTTGTTCTTTTGTCAGCATATTAACCCTCCTGTTATATCTTTTATGGTTTTTAATCCATTATCGAGCATATATCGCTCTATATCATCTATGATTCTAACCGTTGCAGTAGGTTCTATGAGATTGGCCGTACCGACCTGCACCGCAACGGCTCCCGCCAGCATAAACTCGATGGCATCGTTGCCGTTCATTATACCTCCCATACCTATTACAGGTATATCCACCGTTTGCGCTGCCTGCCATACCATATAAAGTGCAACCGGTTTTATGGCCGGTCCGGATAGACCTCCCGTTACATTGCCTAATATCGGTTTTCTGGTGTGAGAATCTATGGCCATGCCGAGCAGGGTATTTATGAGCGATAATGCATCCGCACCGGCATTTTGCGCGGCCGATGCCACATCCTTTATATTTCCGACATTGGGGCTGAGCTTTACCACAAGCGGATGGTGGCAATAATTGCGCACCTGCCTTGTTATATCGTAAACGCTTTCAGGCGTCGCACCAAATGACAATCCGCCTTCTTTAACATTCGGGCATGAGATATTAAGCTCCAGCATATCTATATCAACTTTATCGAGTTTGTCTGCAGCGACGCAATATTCATCCCTGCTGTTGCCTGCCAGATTGGCTATTACAACGGTATCAAACTGTTTCAGATATGGCAGTTCATTGCTTATGAACGCATCGACGCCGGGGTTTTGTAAGCCTACGCTATTTAATATTCCTGCCGCAGTTTCTGCTATACGCGGAGGAGGATTGCCTTCCTTGGGGTATAATGTCAACCCTTTAACCGATATACCGCCCAATTTGTTTAGGTCTAAATATCTACTGTATTCGCGCCCGAAAGCGAAGGTGCCTGAAGCAGCTATGACCGGATTCTTAAGTTTCACGCCGCATATATCCACGCACATGTTTATGTCATTCATCGAAACTTACCTCATGGCTCCAAAATACTGGTCCGTCCGCGCATACGCGTCTATAGTGCCATTCACCGTCGCTTTTGATTTTACAATTGCATACTAAACAAGCGCCTATCCCACAGCCCATCCTCTCTTCCAGAGATACTATACACGGCACATCGTATTGTTCGGCTATATAGGCCAGCGATTTGAGCATCTTTGACGGCCCGCAACCCGCTATAATTTGGGGCTTATGTGCGCGCAACGCCAACGCCAGCTCGTCGGTTACCAAACCTTTATACCCATAACTGCCATCCTCGGTAGCTATGATAACGCGTTTGCTGTATTGCTCAAATGGTTGCCATAGAGGCTTAAATTCATCGCTTCTGAAACCCAGAATCGACACTATATCGGCTTTATCATTGTATTGTTGTGCTAGAAGCTGCAGAGGAAAAACACCTATTCCCCCGCCTACCAGCCACATTTCCTTAATATCGGCTGGCATTACAGCTTCAAACGAATTGCCGAGAGGACACAAAATATCGAGTTTGGCTCCTCTTACCTGTTCAGCCAGCCATTGGGTACCCTTACCTTTTACCTGATAGGTAATATATATGATACCATTCTCAACATCGGCCTGGCATACGCTTATAGGCCGTCGCAGTAACGGGTCATAACTTTGCCCGCATCGCACGTGCACAAACTGTCCTGCCAGTATGCTTTCGGCGGTATCCCCGAGCTGTATGCCCATCTTATATATGCTTGGCAATATCAAATCATTGCTGTATACTATCCCTGTCATAATTCTACTTAGCTCCTGAAAGCATGGCCTTTTCGAGGTCTTTAAGGTTCACAGGCCGCAATTTCTGGCCCTGGCGTTGTAAGCGCAGACTATTGACCAGTGCCCTTGCAGTATCCAAAGACGTGAGGCATGGGATGGATTGCTCCACTGCCAATCGCCTTATCTTAAATCCGTCCCTTTGAGGCTGCCTGCCTTTGGTGGGTGTGTTTATAACGAACTTCACCTTGCCTTCGAGCATCAGATCCATTATATTAGGGCTTCCTTCGTTAATCTTGTTAACGACGTTGGCGGCTACATAGTTGGCGTTAAGCACATGGGCCGTACCTGCGGTAGCTACTATATTATACCCCATATCTTGAAATGCCTGGGCTATCTCGATTAATTCATATTTATCCGCGTCGGCTACAGTCATCAGCACATAACCGCCGTCAGATACAGCATCTAATTTTATACCGCTGGCCAATAGGCCTTTGTATAGGGCTTCTGAATAATCTTTTGCTATGCCAAGCACTTCGCCTGTGGATTTCATCTCCGGCCCCAAGCCTACCTCCACATCCGGCAGCTTATCGAATGAGAATACAGGCACTTTTACCGCTATATATTCACCGGCCGGATATAATCCGGTGCCATAGCCCATATCGCGAAGCTTTTCCCCCATAACCGCTCTGGTAGCGAGATTAACCATCGGTATACCGGTTACTTTACTTATATACGGGACGGTACGGCTGGAACGTGGATTTACTTCTATTATATAGACATCATCGTTATATATGATAAACTGTATATTGACCAAACCTATGACATGCAGTGCTTTAGCCAATTTATAAGTATAGTCCACTATAATATCCCGATGTTTCGCTGATATATTCTGCGCCGGATATACCGATATGCTGTCGCCCGAATGTATGCCGGCTCGTTCGACATGCTCCATAATGCCGGGAATCAGTATATCCCGTCCGTCGCATATGGCATCGACCTCCAGCTCTTTGCCCATGAGGTACTTATCGACCAATATAGGATGTTCCTGCTTTACGCGGTTGACTATGCCTATATATTCTTCTATATCTTTATCGGAATGAGCTATCTCCATGCCTTGACCGCCGAGTACATACGATGGCCTTACCAGCACGGGATAACCCAGTCTGTTGGCCGCATCTATAGCCTCTTGAGCGGTGAATACCGTTGCCCCGGCCGGTCTCGGTATATTCAGCTCATTGAGAAGTTTATCGAATTCCTCTCTGTCCTCAGCCATATCTATATATAGCGGTTGCGTACCCATTATAGGCATACCCATGTCAGCTACTGACTTTGTCAGCTTTATGGCCGTCTGCCCACCGAATTGAACCACTACCCCCAACGGTTGCTCTGCTTCGAGGACATTGGCCACATCTTCGGTGGTCAAAGGCTCAAAGTACAGCCTATCGGATGTATCAAAATCGGTGCTGACGGTTTCAGGATTATTATTGATAATTATGGTACCGTAACCGGCTTCTCTCAATGCCCATACGCAATGCACCGAGCAATAATCGAATTCTATGCCTTGACCTATGCGTATAGGGCCGGAGCCTAACACGACTACTTTCGGCTTGTCGAATGGCCGCCAGTCATCGCCTTGATCATATGTCGAATAATAGTACGGGCTGACCGCTTCAAATTCGGCCGCACATGTATCCACCATCTTGAATACGGCTTTTATACCGTATTGTTTCCTCAATTGCCTCACCTCATCCTCCGATATACCCAGCCATTTGGCTATAGCTGCGTCTGCAAACCCCATTTTTTTTGCCCTAAGCAGCGTTTCTTTATCGAGAGCATCGCGGCTCAATGTTTTTATATGTTCCTCCAAAGCAACTATATTGTTGATCTTATTTAAGAAGAAGAAGTCGATTTTTGTTATATCATGTATATATTCCATGCTGAAGCCTCTGCGCAAGGCCTCGGCCACCACGAACAACCGTTCATCGCTTATCTCCGCTACCCTAGATTTGATCTCCTCGTCGGACAAGCGGTGTATATGATCTACTTCCAGCGAATATATGCCCAGCTCCAAGGAGCGCACTGCTTTGAGAAGGCTGGCTTCGAGGCTTGTGCTTATAGCCATAACCTCGCCTGTGGCTTTCATCCGCGTGCCCAGCGTCTTTTCTGCATATACGAACTTATCAAACGGCCATTTGGGTATTTTGGTGACCACATAATCCAGCGTGGGTTCAAAGCACGCATAAGTTTTGCCGGTAACGCTGTTTATTATCTCATCCAGCGTATATCCTATAGCTATCTTGGTTGCAACGCGCGCTATGGGATATCCGGTGGCTTTGGATGCCAATGCACTGGAACGGCTTACTCTCGGATTCACCTCTATTACAAAGTAATCCATGCTGTCCGGATCCAGCGCGAATTGGACATTGCAGCCTCCTTCTATTTCTAAAGCGTTTATTATATTTATAGAGGCCGACCGCAGCATCTGATACTCCTTATCCGACAAAGTCTGTGACGGGGCCACAACTATGCTATCCCCGGTATGGACGCCTACAGGATCTATATTTTCCATATTGCAGACGGTGATACAGTTCCCATTGCTGTCGCGCATAACCTCGTATTCTATTTCCTTCCATCCTGCTATCGAAGGCTCCACTATCACCTGATGCACGCGGCTCAATCTTAAACCATCTGAGGCTATACGACGTAATTCGTGTTCATCGCGGGCTATGCCACCTCCCGTGCCTCCGAGGGTATATGCCGGCCGCACTATAACAGGATATCCCACCTTCCGAGCAAAAGCCAGTGCCGCATCGAGATCATTGGCTATAACATTATCCACTATCGGTTCGCCTATCGCTTTCATAGTCTCCCTGAAAGCCTCGCGATCTTCGGCTTTCTTTATGGATTGTGCCGATGTGCCCAACAGTTTTATATTATATTTATCTAGTATACCCTTTTCGGCCATCTCCATTGCCAGGTTCAGGCCGGTCTGACCTCCCAGGGTAGGCAACAGGCTGTCCGGATGCTCTTTTTGTATTATAGCCTCTATCATATCTACGGTCAGTGGTTCAATATAAACATTGTCTGCCATGTTGGTATCAGTCATGATGGTGGCCGGATTGCTGTTTACCAATATCGTTTCTATGCCCTCTGCCTTCAAGGCCTGGCATGCTTGGGTGCCCGCATAATCAAATTCGGCGGCTTGGCCTATAATTATCGGACCTGAACCTATAACCATGACTTTTTTTACATCATCTCTTTTTGGCAATGTATTTATACTCCTCCTATCTTTTCCTTATCATAGCAGCGGCTATGTCGTTTCTCATATCTATGGCTTCGCACCGCGCCGCCTGATAAAACTCTTCTGGCGCGAAAGCTTTGTTCCATTTATCGCTTTTATAAGCGCATATAATGCTGCGCGAAGCGTTTACTATAGAACCCAGGCCGTATTCGTCGAAACCATTTATTATATCCTCGGCAGATGCGCCTTGTGCGCCGTAGCCAGGCACCAAGAAATAGGTATGTTTCATATCCTGTCGCAGCCGCAGCAACTGCTCCGGATAAGTAGCTCCTACCACTGCTCCTACAGCGCTGTAACCAAATTGGCCTATGACATCTTGCCCCCATTCTTCAACCAGCTGCCCTACGAGCTGATATATACTTCTGCCGTCTTGAGTTACCACATCCTGAATCTGCCCGGAAGATGGATTGGATGTCTTGACCAGTATGAACAGGCCCTTATCATAGGCTTTACATGCATCTACAAAAGGCTTTATGCCGTCGAATCCCAGATACGGATTTACTGTTATAAAATCCACGTCAAAGGCGTTGTGCGCCACACCATTATCTATGAAGGTTTGCCCAAGATAGGCTGTGGCATAAGCTTCAGCCGTAGCTCCTATATCGTTGCGCTTGACATCGCCTATGACTATAAGCCCCTTGCTCTTGGCATAGCGCGCCGTATCGTTAAAACATTTTATACCGTAGAAGCCATACATCTCATAATATGCCATCTGAATCTTAACTGCCGGTACTATATCATATACGGCATCTATTATGCTACAGTTAAACTCCAGTATAGCCTCACATGCCATCTTCATATCGATACCGGAAGCAAAATACCGTCTTTTTATATGTTCCGGTACATATTCGATACGTGTGTCCAGCCCCACAACAGTGGGATTTTGCTTTGCCACTGACGTTTGTATTAGCCTATCTATTATCATTGCCGTCCCCCTTAGCAATCTGTCCGCCGTAAACAGCATATCGTCCATCTACTATGGTATACAATACGCGCCCTTTTAGTCGCATACCGTCATAGGGCGAATTTTTCCCCTTGGATATGAATTTTCCTGTGTCTACCGTGTATTCGGCGTATGGATCCGCTATAACTACATCTGCGGGTGATCCAACCGATAATTGCCCAGCATTTATACCCAATATATCGGCCGGCACATGCGTCATCTTGGCTATGAACCGCATAGGTTCGAGTATACCTGTATCAACCAGATGGGTTATGCCTACAGACAATGCTGTTTCGAAGCCCGATATGCCAAAAGCCGCATTATATATGTCGTCGCCTTTGCTTGATAAATCATGAGGTGCATGGTCTGTGGCTATAGCATCTATGGTGCCATCTTTCAAGCCGGATATTATAGCGTCCACATCGGACGGCGATCGAAGCGGCGGATTAACTTTGGCTGCAGTATTATAGCCTTCAGCCATTTCATCAGTCAGAGAGAAATAATGGGGGCATGTTTCACAAGTAACATTTATACCCAACCGTTTAGCCTGCCTTATCATCTCAACAGAGCCGGCAGCGCTGACGTGGGCTATATGCAAACGCCCTCCTGTGGAAGCAGCCAATACGATATCACGAGCTACCATGACCTCTTCGGCGGCTGCCGGTATGCCTTTCAATCCCAGACGCGTAGCCACCGCCCCATCGTTTATAACGCCATCCGCCGCCAGCCCTTTATCCTCGCAGTGGGATATGATAGGCATATCGAATGATAAAGCGTATTGCAAGGCCAATCTCATGATACGGCTGTTTGCCACGCTGTCCCCGTCATCCGATAGGGCTACGGCACCGGCTTCTTTTAATATGCCAAAAGGTGCTAATTCCATGCCTTGGCGTCCCTTGGTTATACATCCGATCGGATAAACCTTTACTGCAGCCTCTTTCTCAGCTTTAAAGCGTATATATTCCACCATAAGCTTGCTATCGAGCGGGGGTTGCGTATTGGGCATGCATGCCACCGATGTAAAACCGCCGGCGGCAGCGCTGCGCGTACCTGTATATATGGTTTCTTTTGATTCGTAACCTGGTTCACGGAGATGGCAGTGCATATCTACTAATCCCGGAATTACCCATAATCCCCTGGCATCTATGACGCTGTCGGCATCGCATTCTATGTTATCGTCTATACCTTTGATGAAACCGCCTTCTATAAGAAGGTCCGATATTTTATCGGTATGAGAGAGTGGGTCTATTATACGGCCACCTTTAATCAGTATTCTCAATATCGTTGCCTCCTCCTAGTATAAGGTACAATAATGCCATGCGTACGGCCACGCCGTTTGCAACCTGCCGACTTATAACCGATTGCGGTCCATTTATGATATCCGCGCTTATTTCCACACCGATATTGGCCGGCCTGGGGTGCATCAATATGGCGTCGCTCTTAGCCATAGCCAGCCTTTGCGCGTTTATACCGAAATAGCGTGTATATTCGGCTAGCGACGGTACAAGGCCGGCGTTTTGCCTCTCTCGTTGCATACGCAGGCCCATTACCACATCAGCGTCTTTTATGGCATATTCGACGTCGAGCGATACTTGCGCCCCCATAGCCTCGATATCCTTCAGCAGTAGAGTGGGAGGCCCTGCTACTATGACCTGCGCGCCCATTTTAGTTAAGCCCCATATATTGCTGCGTGCCACGCGGCTGTGGTATATGTCGCCTACTATAGCGACTTTCAACCCATCCAGACGGCCCTTGTATTCAAGCATGGTATACATGTCCAAAAGGGCTTGGGTAGGGTGTTCATTCATACCGTCCCCGGCATTTATGATAGGTACATCGATCTTTAACGCCATGGCGGCCGGAGCACCTGAATGCGGGTGTCTTATAACGATAGCATCGGCCGCCATCATGGCTATGGTATCCAGGGTGTCTTCCAACGATTCTCCTTTTGCCACACTGCTGCCTTGTTCCGACATCGACACAACATGTGTGCCCAAGTATTTGGCGGCTAGTTCAAAAGAAAGGCGCGTGCGCGTGCTGTTCTCATAAAACACTATAGCCACGCTTTTGCCGGATAAAAGTTTCATATCCTTTTTGCCCTGTTGTAACAAGGCTTTCATCTTAGCCGTGGTATGCAATATCAGATCTATGGTATCTTTGGACATATCCTTCAGGCCAAGTATGTCATATCCATGTAATGCAGTTTGTCGCATTTATTCCTCCTTTTGTTCAAAAAAAGAGTAGTCGAAAACTACTCTTCTATAACGACTTTATCTATGCTATCTATCTCTTTGACATATACCGACACGACCTCCGCGCCGGAAGTGGGTACATTTTTGCCCACGAAATCAGCCCGTATAGGCAGTTCTCTATGCCCGCGGTCGATGAGCACGGCTAATTGGATTGATTTGGGGCGCCCCATATCCATCAGCGCATCCATTGCCGCTCTAACCGTTCTGCCGGTGAAGAGCACATCGTCCACCATCACGATCTTCTTATCGGCGATATCGAAAGGAATATCGGTAGTGGTGACGATGCATTTATCGGCGGCATCACCGCGATCGTCCCTGTATAACGTTATATCCAAAACGCCGACCGGAGGCAACAAGCCTTCTACCTGTTGCATTTTATCAGCCAATCGCAGGGCTAATGGCACGCCGCGACGGTGTATGCCTATAAACACCAGGTCGTCGACACCTTTGTTGCGCTCTATGATCTCGTGAGCTATGCGAGTTATGGCTCTATTCATCGCTATTTCGTCCATTATAAGGGCTTTTTCTCTCATCGTTTTCATCTCCGGACATAAAAAAATCTTACCTGTGCGGTAAGATTTTACAGATAATTCAATTCCACTGCAACTGCAATAACCTTACCAGCCTCACAGGGCTAATTTAAAGGTCATATATAAATTTTTTATAGTATACCATAAAGAAACAGCAATGTCCATAGTGAATTTTTAGCATCTTTATGCGCTTACACCAAAATAACCCTGTACTATCAGGCCAAAGATATAAGAAACTCCGGCGGCTCCCAGGCCAGATACCACCATCTCTATTATTTTGCCCTTTATATTCGCGTTTCCTGCGGATATTGATACTATCACAGCAACGGCGGCGAGTACAACGCCTGCCAAAACAGCCGATAGTATGAGCGCTGATATTGAGGATGGCAGTAAAAAGTACGGTAGTACAGGAAAGGCTACTCCCACTATATAAGCAAGACCGGTAAAAGCCGCCGAACGCATCTCATTTTCGTCGCTTTCCTCTATCAAAAGCCCTATCATAGCCTCTTGGTTCTCCCCTATTCTATCGGCAACCTCTTTCCCTACGTCCTCGGGCATGCCGGATTCGGTGAGTTTATCGCGCAGCTCCTGTTTTGCTCTATCCTTAGATACTCCAAAAAGCAATTCCATTTTCCTTCGTAGCCCATCGTTTACCTGCCTTTGTGACCTTACCGATATAAATGTTCCGATAGCCATAGACATTGCCCCTGCTAACCCTACTACAAGCCCGTTTATGCCAACGAACAGAGGGTTGGACGGATATACCGCCGAAAGCCCCGTCACCGCTCCCAAAAGCTCCACCAGGCCGTCGTTCATACCTAGTATGAAATCCCTAACGTTGTTTACCGGCATCACGCTCTTTTGGTTCTCAAAGAAACTCTCGTGGTCCAATTCATCCTCGATTATCTTCTTTAACCCCTCTCTTTCCTCTACGGTCAAGTCCTCCGATGAAAGGAATTCGGCGTAAGCTTCTATGCTGGTAGACTCCCCTATTTCGAGGATCGACGTATAAAGCCCGGCACCAAACAAATGCCTCAAAATTTTAGAAAGCGCTAATTTTAGATTGCCGGTACTGGATTTCGGTTCGTATCCCCTATTCTTTAAGAATAGATACCAAAATTTAACATGTTCTGCCTCAATATCATGAAGTTCGAGAAATTTGCTCTTGTTTGCATCGTTGCTCTCGTTTTTAGCCAGATAAAAATATAGTTTGGCCGCATCGAATTCCTCTTTGTAAAAGGAATACGCTTTTTTTATACTATCTGTCGCCATAATTACCCCCCTATAATATATTGCATATAGACCACGTCCAACCATCGTTCGAACTTATAGCCGGCTTCTTTTATGCATCCTGCAGTTTGAAAGCCCATCTTGCGATGAAGCTTTATGCTGGCTTCATTATCGCCGGTTATAACAGCTATGATGTTATGATACTTAATTCTTCTGGCACTGTTTATAAGATGCTGTAAAATAAGCGTGCCGGCACCAATGTGTTGGTACTCTGGAGCTATATATATCGAATCCTCAACGGTAAATCTGTAACCAGGTCTCGCAGCAAACCGGCTTAAACTGCCCCATCCTATTACGTCCTTATTATATGTAGCGACCAACACAGGATATCGATTGTTATGAGATAAAAACCATCTGTATCTGTCATCCATAGACGGAGGCTCTACGTCGAATGACGATGTGGTATTCAGCACAGCATACTCGTATATGCGGTTTATGTCCTCTAAATCCCCAACGACGGCATTTCTGACAACGATGCTCATAAAATACGGCTCTACCCCCTATTCTCGAAATATCATTTGCATCGCACAATTGTTGCTTGTTTGCAATAGGATCTCAATAACCACGATTATTATATCAGATTTACTACGATTATACTATCCGCATTTGCATTTATCGTCATACAGGTTTATAATATATTAGCATGGTAACTATCGTATGATAATGTAAAAAGGAAGGGTTTGCTGTAATGTCTCATAAAGATACAGAGAATGTGATCGGGGAGGAATCCGAAGAAGAGGAAGAATATCAGGAGATATTGGAAAGTACACTTCAGAAAAATCTTTCTATAGAAGAATTAACGCAAAACGAATCATTATTAAACAAGCGCATATGGACACTGGCGTGGCCGGCCATGTTGGAGCTGCTGCTCATGTCGCTTTTTGGCATGATAGATATGGTAATGGTGGGCAATGTGAATGCGCAGTCTTTAGCAGCAGTCGGCTTGACTAATCAGCCTACACAACTGGCGTTGGCTGTATTTCAGGCCCTCAACGTTGACAGTACGGCTCTGGTGGCACGCTTTATAGGTGCTGGCGATAAAGAAAAGGCCAAGGCTGCAGTCCGACAGTCTTTGGTGCTGGTGCTAATAATGGGCACGGCCATCAGTATAGTGGGATTTGTATTTGCAGAAGAGGTCGTAGCCTTTATGGGTGCAGAACCCGATGTATTGCCGCTTGGCACTGTATATTTTCAAATAATATCGGTCGGATGGATATTCACCACCATATCGATGGGCATGGCCGCCGTATTAAGGGGCGTAGGCGATACTATGACGCCAATGCGTTATAATATAGTATCAAATTTACTCAATGTTTTGGGCAACTATATACTAATATACGGCAAATTTGGTTTCCCTGCTATGGGTGTGGCCGGTGCGGCGCTTTCCACTACCATAACTCGGGGAATAGCGGCGGTTATGGCATTATATGCCATTTACAAACCCGGTTCGACAATAGGTCTATCGCTTAAAGACAACTACCGCTTCGATAAGGATTTATTAAAGCGCTTGTTGAATGTGGGGCTGCCTTCTGCCGCAGAGCAGTTATTGCTGCGTACCGGTCAGCTCGTATTTGTGCGTACGGTGGCTAGTTTAGGAACTTCGGTGATAGCCGCTCATCAGATAGTTTTAAACGTATTCTCCTTATCCTTTACGCCCGGAATGGCCTTCGGTATGGCAGCTACTACATTGGTGGGACAAAGCCTTGGCGCCAAAAGACCTGATATCGCCGAACGATGCGGTTATGCAGCTCGTCGCATAGGTATGTATATAGCCATGGGCATGGCGGTTATATTTTTCTTTTTTGGTTCTTATATAGCCGACCTGTTTACAAATGAGCCGGATATAATAGCTATGGCGGCCACATCTATGAAAATAATAGCGGTTATACAGCCGATGCAATCAACGCAGTTTATATTGGCCGGGGCTTTGCGAGGTGCAGGAGATACGCGATGGCCCTTATATTCCTCGTTTATAGGCATATGGGGGATACGCATCGTGTTGGCTTGGTTGTTTATAAGAATAGGTTGGGGGCTTATCGGCGCATGGTTTGCGCAAGGGTGCGATCAGATATTCCGCTCCATATTCATTTACAGCCGTTATAAGACAGGAAAATGGAAAAAGATCCGGGTTTAACGCGGATCTTTTATACTCTTATCTGACCATTGCCGTATATGATGTACTTTGTAGTGGTCAGCTCTTTTAAACCCATAGGTCCTCTGGCATGCAGCTTCTGCGTGCTTATACCTATCTCGGCGCCGAATCCGAATTCCCCGCCGTCGGTAAACCGCGTGGATGCATTAACGTAAACAGCCGCGGCGTCTACTTCCTGCAAAAACCGCTGGGCATGTTGATAATCGTTGGTTACTATAGCCTCTGAATGTTTTGTGCCGTATTTATTTATATGTTCTATCGCTTGGTCTATGCCATCTACCACTTTGACGGCCAATATATAATCGAGGTATTCAGTAGACCAATCCTCCTCAATAGCAGCTTTACAATCCGGATATATGGAGCGCGTTATCTCGCAACCGCGTAGTTCCACATTGCTCTGCTCCAAAGCCGGCAGAGCGACAGGCAAAAACGCCTCTGCTATGGCTTTATCTACGAGCAGTGTCTCGGCTGCATTGCACACGGCCGGACGACTGGTCTTTGCATTTACTATTATATCTGTGGCCATCTTTATATCGGCGTCGCCGTCTACATAAACATGACAATTGCCCACTCCTGTCTCAATGGTAGGTACAGTGGCATTTTCCACAACTGTGCGTATGAGGCCGGCGCCACCCCTCGGTATCAGTACGTCTATATAGCCGTGAAGTTTCATCATCTCGACAGCACTTTGCCTGTCGGTATTCTCTATCAACTGTATGGATTTCTCGGGAAGACCGACTTGAGTCGCTGCTTTAGCCAATATATCCACAATGGCCTTATTTGAATTAATAGCCTCCGAACCGCCGCGCAGGATAACAGCATTGCCGGTTTTAAGGCATAAGCCCACCGCATCTGCCGTAACATTGGGGCGCGCCTCGTATATTATGCCTATAACGCCCAGCGGTACACGCTGCTGGCCTATGAGCAAGCCGTTCGGGCGCTTCCACATAGATACAACCTCGCCCACGGGATCGGGCAAATCCCTAACCATGCGCAAGCCATCGGCCATCTGGGTTATGCGTTTATCATTTAATGACAATCTGTCCAGCATGGCTGTGCCGGTGCCGCGCGCTTTGGCACTGTTAAGGTCATCTGTATTGGCGGATAATATCCTATCCTTATTGTTTTCCAAAGCATCAGCCATGGCATCTAATGCCTGATTTTTAATCGCGGTGGATGCATTAGCCAATGGATAAGCTGCCTGTCTGGCCTGTTTCCCTATTTCTTGTACGCTCAACATATCGCGTTGCTCTCCTTCTTACCGTTTTTATTCGGTATAAATACCGTACCTATATTTTTGCCTTCTATGAGTTCATAAATATTATGCGGTTCATTGCCGTTTATTATAGCCATCGGTATGCCGCAACCGCCTGCTATCTTGGCCGCCATGATCTTGGTCCTCATGCCGCCTGTTCCCCTGTCGGTACCTTTATCATCTGCTATGCTCTCTATACGGCCGTCTATATCGTATACCTCCGGTATGAGCACTGCTCCGTGATGGCGATGTGGATCGCAAGTATATAAGCCATCTATATCAGACAACAGTATGAGCAGCGAAGCATTGACCAATGTGGCTACTATAGCCGAGAGTGTATCATTGTCACCGAATTCTATTTCCTCGGTAGCAACGGTGTCGTTCTCATTAACAATAGGTACGACATTCATGGACAACAGCGTATTTAAAGTATTGCAAGCGTTTTTGCGCGTGTGGAGATTATCTACTATATCCTTGGTCAGCAATACTTGAGCTGTAGTCTGGCCATACTCACCGAAAATCTTGCCGTACACATGCATTAGTATACCCTGGCCTATAGCCGCCATAGCCTGTTTTTCAGCTATGCTGGCAGGCGGATGCAATGGCCCCAATTTAGCGGCGCCTACGCTGATAGCGCCCGATGTAACTAATATTATATCCTTGCCCTGATTCTTAAAATCCGATAATACGCGAACAAGCTTCTCTATGCGCTGAAGGTTCAATTTGCCGGTATCATATGTAAGCGTCGACGTACCGACTTTAACCACTATTCGCGTACTATATTTAAGTCTCTCCCGAATATTTTCCACCCCTATTACCCCGTTTTTTGATAAAGTTGTTACTATTATTTTAATCCGATATTGTGATTTTGGCAATAAAAAAAGCGACTTTTCAGCCGCCTATTCGATACCTTCTTCATCATTTTTCATAAAGCCTTTAACCTCGTTCAATAGTTGGGGTACAGCGTCCACCAACCTATCCACCACGTTGTTGTAGAGCACCGGCAATAACCGAATCTGCTCTTTGCCTACCACAAGGAATGCCACCGGTTGAACGGTTACACCTGCTCCAGTACCGCCGGCAAAGGGTAATTTTGAGCCTTCCGTGGTGTCGGGGTTTGCCGACGTTTCTTTGCCTTTATTCGACGTAACCTTATTATAATCCCCGCCGCCTGATACAAAGCCAAAAGAAACCCGCGATATGGGGATTATAACCTTGCCTTCGGATGTTTCTACCGCATCCCCTACGATAGTATTTACATCTATCATATCTTTAATATTCTCCATGGTGGTACGCATTATGTCTTGTATAGGATGCTGTTCTGCCATTTTTTATCACCGCCTTTATTTTATTTGCAATAATGATTTTAAGCGCTTTAATGCTTGCGATAATAATATGGCCTAATCTAAGCCGTACTATACCATCGCCGTGTACGGTGATATTGTCGCCGGCGTAATTGGGTTTTATGCTTATATCGGCATCGCCTATCATAATCCTTATTTTAGCGTAGCTGAACAATATGTATACGAGCGATTGGATACTTCCTGTCAGAATGGCCGTAACAGCGGCGTCATATAAGCCGACGCTCATATGTAGCTGTATATACGGTATGCGCACCCTACCCAGTATATATAGAATTACCGCTTTCAATCCTTTAGCCGAGGATATCCAGCGCTTTATCAATTCGACGACTTTTTGTAAAGGTGTCTCTCCGGCTGCCGCATTATCTGTTTTTCTGATAAGCAAGCGCCAACGTTTTTTGCTATCGACCCCGATGGATATATTATACCGCAGCGTTACGAGGCCTTTAAGCCAACGCATCGATATAAACAGGTAGTTCTCAGCATTATTCACGAATATTTTTATTTCAAATTCTATAGTGGACAAACATAGCAGCGCTATTGCCGCGCCGACGATCGAAACTATCAAAAGCCACATTTATAAACACGCGCTCCATATCTGTATAGCAAAAATATACAGATATAGACTACCCATTGATGCTTAACGCTATTCAATTTTAGGCAGGTCTTTTAGATCCGACAACCCGAAATGTTTTAAGAATTCGTCGGTGGTGCCGTATTGAATGGGGCGGCCGGGAGTCGACAATCGGCCTACGGCTTTTATAAGGCCTTGTTCCAGCAACAGCGATATGACCTTATCGCTGTTCACCCCCCTTACATCCTCGATCTCCGCTTTGGTAACAGGTTGTCTGTATGCTATGACAGTCAATGTCTCCAACATGGCATTGGACATCTGCTTTTTATATACTGGGCGCAGAAATGCTTGTATGTATGATGCCATTTGGGGTTTGGTAACCATTTGATAACTGTCGGCTATTCTTTGCAAGCATATTCCGCTGTCTTCCCCTTCATATCTATGTTGCAGGGTTTCAATCGCCGCATATATGCTTTCTTCGTCGACATTGAACAACTCTGTCAACTGTTTAACGGACACGCTGTCGCCATTTACAAAAAGTATGGCCTCAATAGCTGCTGTAAGTTCATGAACGTCCATTTATTATTCCTCGCTTCACCATCGTCGCTTTATTCGCTTTATTATGAGCTCGGCAAACGGTTTGGACTGATAGGCATCGGCTTCGCCAGATTTCATCAGTTCCAAAACCGATAAAAAGGATACTACCACATGCGCTTTATCGAACCTATAGCGCGCCACAATGCGGCCAAAACGTATGCGCTCGAACAGGCTCAGCAAACGTTTGAATATATTTATCTGCCTATTTAAAGAAACGGCCTCGGCTTTAACATTATAAGGCGCTACCGGCTTGATTCGATTCAGCAATCTATGATAGCAGTTGAATAAATCTTCCGCAGCAGCGTTTATTTCTATAACGCGTATGGGTTCTGGTTTTGAAACATAGCGGATCGGCCCAGTAAAGACCATCTCCTGGCATTGTTCCAGCATACGCAAATATGCGGCTGCCTCCTTGTAAGCGTTATAGATTTGCAGCCTGGCCTTTAAACGCTGCTCGGGATCTGCCTCGTCGACCGGCTCATCCTCTCCGGCTTTGGGCGAATTTGGCAGCAATGATCTCGACTTTATCTCTATCAAAGTGGCTGCTGTTACCAGAAACTCACTGGTTAAATCCATATTGTTATCCTGGGCCTGCGATATGTACTCCATGTACTGATATGTTATATCAGCCATGGAGATATCGGTTATTTCGAGCTTTGATTGTTTTATTAAATACAAAAGCAGATCCAGAGGCCCTTCAAAGGCATCCAATTTCACATTGTAGCTCATAGTCCCATTTCGGATCTAACCTCTTCCATGGTTTCCTGCGCTATTGGCTTTATCTTATTATAGCCATCGTCGAGTACATCGTGAACGTAATCCATATTCTTCTCCAGTTCCTTACGGCGCTCATATATAGGCTCCAAAAACGCCACTACATTATCGGCTAACTGGCGTTTACACTGAACACATCCTATTTGACCGTCCTTGCACTCCTGCTCGCGTTGCTGCACTATGTCGGGACTGAATACTTTGTGGAAAGCGAACACGGAGCATATATCCGGATGCCCCGGGTCATCTTTTTTTATCCTGGCCGGGTCGGTAATCATCATGCTTATTTTCTTCCTTGCCGATTCCGGGTCTTCTGAAAGAAGTATGGTATTGCCATAACTCTTGCTCATCTTTCTGCCGTCTAAGCCCGGCAACACTTTTACATCATTTAAAAGCGCCTGAGGTTCGGGAAAGGTTTCACCATACAAAAAATTAAAACGCCTAA
Organism: Mahella sp.; assembly: GCF_020054945.1. GTDB lineage: Bacteria > Bacillota > Clostridia > Mahellales > Mahellaceae > Mahella. The sequence goes on along the minus strand of NZ_JAIHAU010000017.1, from coordinate 26,602 downwards.
CTATCTCGCGTGCTAATTCCAGATGGGGCAATTGATCCTCGCCTACGGGCACTATAGAGGCCTTGCATATCAATATGTCCGACGCCATCAGATTCGGATAACCGAGAAATCCGTATGTGGCTATCTCTTTATCCTTTAACTGCACCAGTTGATCCTTATAAGTGGGGCATCGCTCCAACCACGACACTGGCACTATCATGGACAGCAGCAGGTGAAGCTCGGCTATCTCTTTGACGCGCGATTGCACATATATGGCGCTCTTATTTGGGTCCAAGCCAACGCTCAGCCAATCTATAGCCATTTGCAATATATTCTCTTTTATATCCTCGCTTTCCTGATAAGCCGTCGTCAAGGCATGCCAATCCACTATCGAATGAAAGCATTCATATTTGCCCTGTAATTTAAGCCAGCTATCCAAGGCACCGAAGTAATTGCCCAAATGAAGCCTGCCCGTGGGTCTCATACCGCTCATAACGCGTTGTTTTGCCGTCATAAAACATCCTCCTGCTAAAAGAATATAGAGTAGAGCACCATTACTATGACATTCATGCTGTTTATAACTAGATTCATTAAAGGATTCATAATCATTCCTATAACACCTGTTATAATCAATATTATAAGTACTATGAAGCTATAGCGCTCGAATTCCCAAAAAAATTTTACATTATATTTGAAAAACAAACTCTTAAAAACATGATAACCGTCCAGCGGCGGGATAGGCAATATATTAAATACGGCCAGCCCTATATTGAGCCCTACTATAGTCCAAAGTATATTAGCTATTATCTGATTATCAAATGAAGCAGACATTGATAAAAAAGCCAGTACGATATATGCTATCAAGGCTATCATGAGATTGGTCAGTGGTCCGGCTATCGATACAAGTATATCGCCCCACTTGCGGTTTTTGAAGTTTCTCGGGTCTATCTCCACCGGCTTAGCCCATCCGAATCCGGCAAACAGCAAAAGCAAAAAGCCTATGACATCTATATGCGCCATAGGGTCCAATGTCAAACGGCCCTGCTGCCTGGGCGTGGGATCTCCCAATCGATCCGCCACCAAAGCATGCGCGAATTCATGGAAGGAAAAAGCGATTAAAAGCGCCAGCAACTGATATAAAAATGTCATCAGGTCAAAATTCCTAAAATCTAACATATTCCTTTACCAATACGACAGCAGCAATCGGAAGTCTGTTATAATTGCTGGCCATGGAATAATTATAAGCGCCGGTATCAAAAACAGCTAGTATATCGCCCGAGTCAACCTTAGGTAAATCTATGTCCCATATAAGCATATCGCCCGATTCACAGCATTTACCGGCTATCGATATCGTAGATTCCGCAGGTTTATCAGCCTTATTAGCTATCATGGCGCTGTATTTGGCTTGATATAAAGCCGGTCGCGGATTGTCAGCCATACCGCCGTCTACGCTCACATATGTGCGCACATCGGGTATATGCTTTATAGCACCGACCGTATACAGCGTTATACCGGCCGGACCTGCAATGGAACGCCCCGGTTCGATCAATATTCGGGGATATTGCCTTGAGTTATTATCGCAATAAGCCTTTATGCCGTCGGACAATGCGTTTATATAATCTTCCGGCTCAAGAGGGTTGTCTTCTTCAACATATCTTATGCCGAAACCTCCACCGAAATCTATCTCGTCCATGTTTAACCCATAAGCGTCATTTATATCCCACATAAGCCTAAGCATTATTTTAGCAGTCTCAATGTAAGGATCTGTTTCAAATATCTGCGATCCGATATGACAATGTAAGCCTTTTAACTCCAAATGAGGCTGGGTCAATATATATTCTATGATGCGGTATATCTGCCCGTCCTCTATGCCGAATCCGAATTTGGAATCCTGCTGACCGGTTTTTATATAGTGGTGCGTATGGGCATCTATACCTGGTTTAACCCGTACCGACACGCCTATATTTTTATCGTAGTTTATGGCTAATTGTTCCAACAGTTCTACCTCGTGAAAGCTATCTATCACTATGCGTTCTACGCCGTATTCCACGGCCATGCGCAGTTCCTCATATGATTTATTGTTTCCGTGCATATATATCCTCTCGGGAGGGAATCCGGCCTTCATAGCCGTATATAGTTCTCCGCCCGACACTACATCGAGACCCAAGCCTTCCTGCTGTATAAGCTTGCACATAGCTATATTGGAGAACGCTTTACCGGCATATAATACCATTCCGTTGCCATATTGTTGTATAGCGTTCACATATCGGCGGCATGCATCGCGTATCTGAGTATCGTCCATAACATAGAGCGGCGTGCCAAATCGCTGCGCCAGGCTTACGGTATCGCATCCGCCTATTTCCAAATGCCCTTTGCCATTTATCTTCATAGTACCCCACAGTTCCATAAATCTACAACATAAACCCCTTTACAATAATATTATAAACCGGCGTCTGGAATGTATCGCCATTCCTGGCACCGGCACGTCCAATGTATATATTTATAGTATAGCGCAAATATATCTATTTAGCAATTACATTTCAGAGCCATTGCACTAAAAGATCCTTCAATATATCGGTTACCGAAGCTCTTTCCACGGGCTTATCGGCTATTATATCAACACCGCCAACCTCTTGTCCACCTTTAAGAGCGGTTAACTTGCCTATCTTTTGGGATTGTGCTATCGGCGCTTCAATAGTTTCGGGCAATTCAATGCGTTTTTCTACCGAATCGGTATCGGCTTTTTGGGTCAGAACACTGAGATCATCGGCTGCTATACAATTAACCTGATCCGATTTACCCCTTGTGACCTTTATATTACGTATAACCTCACCTTTTTTCACTATTCGATTTATGGTAAAAGTATTGAAACCATAGTCCAGCAGCTTAGCTGCCTCATCAAAGCGCACTTGACTGGTAGGCCCACCCAATATCACCGCTATCAAACGCATGTCATCCTTTTTGGCAGTAGCAGATATGCAATATTTAGCCTTATCGGTGGAACCTGTCTTAAGCCCGTCGGCACCATATGTGCGTATCAATTTATTCGTATTAGCCAAACCGGTTTCTCCATCTCGAAGCGTGTCCATCCATATGCTGGTATACTTGAACACACCTTCATGCTTGACCAGTTCCCTGGACATTAATGCCACATCGTAAGCACTGGAGTAATGATTGTCATCATCGAGGCCATGTACATTAGCGAAGTTAGTATCGTTCATTCCCAACGATTTGGCCTTTTCATTCATCATTTTAACAAAATTCTCTTGAGTACCGGCTATATACTCGGCCATGGCCGCGGCGGCATCGTTGGCCGAATTGACAGCTATAGCCTTCATCATCTCATCCACCGTCATCTCCTCGCCTTCCTCCAACCAGATCTGTGACCCTCCGAGCGAAGCGGCATCTTTGCTGACCCTCACAACATCGGTGAGTTTGATGCGACCAGAATCCAATGCTTCCATTATGAGATCCATGGTCATTATCTTTGTGATACTGGCTATGGGGAGCTTTTCATGGGCATTTTTTTCATATAACAATTGGCCTGTGGCTGCATCCATTAAAACCGCCGATTTGCTTTGCAGCTTTAACGAATCTTCGCCGGCAGGCTGCTCATCCTGTTCGTTCGGCTCCTGAGCCGCTGCGATATTGCTTATAAACGCCCCATTCAGTAAAGCGAGGCATAACGATACAATAAAAATACCCTTATATAATTTTGAATTCAAAATAATCCCTCCTCAATGGTTGCTAATCCTAGCATATCCATAGAAAAGGGATGTTATTCAATCATATTAGGCCATTTCTTTTATTATGCTTATCATAAGCCTTTGAAATATATCGGCTATGGCATCAGCGGTGTCCATCACTTCTTTATGCGAAAGCGGCTGCGGCAAAACGCCTGCCGCCATATTGGTTATACATGATATGCCCAGCACTTTCATGCCGGCATGTACGGCGGCTATAACCTCAGGCACCGTAGACATACCTACGGCATCAGCGCCAAGCAAGCGCAGCATACGTATCTCAGCCGGCGTTTCATAGCTCGGTCCATTTAAGGCGACATATACGCCTTGGTGTAAATCTACGCCTTGCTTCTTTGCACATCCAAGAGCTATCTTTCTTAATTCGGCGTCATAAGCACAAGACATATCCGGAAACCTTGGACCGAGCTGATCGATATTTGGCCCTATAAGGGGATTATCGCCCATTAAATTTATATGATCCTCTATAAGCATGAGATCGCCGGCCTTGAAGTTCAGGTTAATACCGCCGGCGGCATTGGTGACCACCAATTTACTGCAACCGAGCATCGCCATAATCCTCACCGGCATACATACCTGTTGGAGCGAATATCCCTCGTAATGATGAAAGCGGCCCTGCATTACGGCTACGTTGCATCCGCTTAAGCTACCGAATATAAAACGCCCCACATGGCCTGACACTGTGGAAACAGGGAACTCCGGTATATCCCCATAATTCACTATAACAGGATCCTCTACCCTTTGAGCCAGATTGCCCAGGCCCGAGCCCAATATAAGCCCCACAGACGGTTTAAATCCGTTCAGATGTTCGAGTATGTAATTGCGTTGCTTTATAAGCGTGTCGTACATGTTTACCCCCTCCTTGCACTATGTCATTCTTTAAAGCTACGACCATTATCCAGTAAACCTGCGTTCAGTATATCGGTTGCTATCAAAGTTATTTTCCTTATCATCTAGCAACCCCTTTTGGATGCACGAATTGCATATATGTATATGTGGTGGATATATCGGTATGCCCCAGCAGCTGCTGCACGGTCTTTATGTCCATGCCGCTGCTCAACATATTTATGGCAAAGGAATGCCTTAAGGTATAAGGCGTTATAGGCTGATTTATACCGGCCCTTTTGGCATAATATTTCACTATTTTCCAAAAGCCTTGCCTGCTCATGGGTTGTCCGTGACAATTGACAAATACCACGGATTTTTCTTTACCCTTTAACAGCTTGTCCCGGGCCTGGACAATATAATTCTGAAGATATTGGCATGCCACACGGTTTATCGGCAGCAGACGTTCTTTATCACCGGACCTGCATTTTATATAATTCATTTCCGTATTTATATCATCCATGGTCAACTCTAGCAATTCCGATACCTTAAAACCTGTGGCATACAGTATTTCTAACATAGCTTTGTCGCGGATGCCCTTCGGCTCTTGTAAATTCGGCTGAGCCAGCAATAATTTAACCTTATCCGGCGACAAAATAGCAGGTACGCGTTTATCTATCTTAGGAGTTTGTAAATCAACAGATGGGTCGATATCGCTATACCCCTTTTGCACCATAAACTTACAAAAGCTCTTTATCGATGATATCTTACGCGACATAGTGGTCGATATGCAGCCTTTTTGTTTTAAATAATCCATATATTCGGCAATAGTATCGGACGACAGCATGTTCTGCAATGCGGCTTGTCCATTGGTAAATCCCAAATACTGGCGTACATCGGTAAGATAACATTCAACGGTATTGGGGGTCATCTTCTTTTCCTCGACCAAATAACGCTTATACCCATCGATATAGTTACTGTACCACATAAAACCGCTCCTTTGAAAGTTATTATTTACTATTATTATTTACCAAAATCAACTATTTTAATGCATCGGAAAATAATGATACCAACGCCGGCGATATGAACGTTTCTATCAACGTCGCTATAAACAATGCTCCGAACAAAATCAATACGATAGCTGTATATATCAGAAATTGCTGGCGGCGTTGGGCTTTATCCATTACATTTTGCCGATTTTTCCATAGATATATCGAATATCTCGTAGATACAACAGCCATAGCCATAGAAACCGGTATCGATATGATATTCGAAGGCAGCATCGATAAGGTCACAAAAAGCAGACCTCTGTATGCAAATTCTTTCACCATAAACCCCACAGTAAATCCTATAACAAAGCCGCGCATAACGATTAACAAAAAAATAAGCGGTACACCTATAATAGCTATAAGGCCGAATACCCAGCTCAACAAGGCCATCTCTCCATTGTTAAGCAAAGATTGTTTAAATATGGCCGATGTATCCATAGGAGTCGTACCGAGTATAACGAAAAAATTATTTATTGTATCTATCAGCTCGCTTCTTTGCGTTTCATCCATGGCCCCAACGGAAAATGAACCGGCTGCCGTACCCACCATGAACGCAAACAAAACTATAATATACAATATCCAATTATCGCTTATATGCCGAATAAGAGTACTCTTTATGCCATTTTTCAAATACTGCCACCCCCAGCTTTACACCTGTTCATAGAACATATGTATGCCGGCGGGCATTTTATTATGTATCTTATCGGGTTAACAATCGATCGACGAATAATATGCCAACAATGCTTTTGCTGTCTTTTATATCACCTGCCATTACCATCTCGACTAGTTGATTGAGTTTATAATGCTCCACTTCTATAAATTCATCGTCGTCGGTATTGCTGATGCCTTTTGTTATGCCGGTAGCCATGAATAAATACATATTTTCGGTGGAAAAACCCGGCGTAGAATAAAATGCGGTCAACAGTCGAATATTATCCGCTGTATAGCCCGTCTCCTCAGCTAATTCCCTTAAGGCGCACTGCCCGGGATCTTCGCCATATTCCATCTTGCCGGCTGGAAGTTCCAGCAGGGTATCGTCTACTGCTTTCCTGTACTGGCGTACCATCGGTACGTATCCGTCATCATCTATTGCCGCCACTACCACCGCTCCGGGATGAACCACTATATCCCTCGAGCTGACCTTGCCGTTTGGCAAGCGTACTATATCCTTGCGCAACGATAAAAAAGAACCGTTGTATATATTCTCGCTGCTTATCGTTTCCTCTCTCAAATCCATATATGCAATCCTTTTCCTTTTATTATCAAACTGCTTGAGCAGTGACCATTTTTATTAATGATATCGCCGCCAAGGCTTTATGTCAAATGTTTTTTAACGCGCCGGCTGCCTTAAAAAACGCCGGATCATCATTATAACTGCGTCCCATGGTCGTTACGTGTAAGCCGTAACGATCCATTATAGCTCCGATGCAATTCCCGTCTCTAAACCTCCATCGATGTCTGTTAAAAAGATTACTGCTTTCTATTTGCGATATTACTATCCTCATTTGCTCTTTCGGCAATATTGGCATATATACTTCAGCTTGTGTGTGAGCCGTTAAAGATAAAGCGGTCAACGAATGGTGGCTTATGCCAATATGCCTCGATCTTGGATCGGCAAAACTTATACGCGGCATGAATATAGCCCTCCCTCTCAATGCATTTACATCGTCTATATAATGCCCTTGCTCCAACGTGCTGAAACCATACATCGTGCCGGTCCCTATGATTCCCGGTCCTATAGCGACTATTGCAGCATCGACACCAGCTATGCTATGGGCTGTTATAAGAGCCGTATAAAGGTTGACCGCCTCATAATCGCCGCCGAAAGCATTGCCCACTGTTATGGTATAATCGAGCAATCCTTTGTGACGCAACTCTTTAACGGTGTCGCTGAAAGCTATCGGCAAACAAGCTCTATCGGTCATTATGTAAGCCAGCGTATCAAACCCTATATATTTCAATACAGCTGCCGCCGGCGCAAGCATACTGTGCAATTCGCATATTATAACAGGCATATCATCCAACGTGCATTCCCTTGTAAATGCGCTGTGATATGCGCTGTCGTCTTCCTCCACCGATAAACACCCGAACTGCCACGGGGTATAAGGCAATCTTATTATGTGACCGCTGTCATGAATTCCCCCGACATGCATGGCATCATGCCAAAGTACAAAATGGAATCCGCCGCTGCCCAGTTTTAATCTTACAGCGGTTGTATTCAGGTATACCTTCTGTCCGATCTCGATTCGCCCGTATATATCTTTATAATTTATAGCCTTTTCTACCGAACCGTTCAAGTCCACGTGCAATATTTGAATAGTATCATCCTCTTGTGTGATATCCGCCACTATGCCGTACTCCAATGTCATCATCTCTCCCTGCCCATCCTGTCAATCGCGCTCAATACCCTTGAATGTTCTATTAAAGCGCTGAATGAATAACGCTCAGCCAATAGATGAACCATGACCAGCCCTATTAAATAGATGTATTTATAGCTTTGAGGCCAGCTTACGACTATCGCCCAGCCTATGGCGGCACCAAGCATGTTAGCCCCCGTATCGCCGAGCATACCGGCCTCACTTGCATCCAACGGAAAGTATACTATGCTACCAACTAGCAGAGACAAAATAAACAGTATACCGCCTATATGCCCCGGAGCAAATACAATAACTATGGCCGTCATCAACCAAAAGACCTTCAGGCATCGACCGGGCCGCAAATCAAACAAATTCATAAAATTTGCCGATAGCGCGATGATAAATACATTTAAGACAAAAACGTATATACCAGAATATATTGAAAGGCAGGCCAATAATGCTATGGCTATACCGAGCAGCGCCTTAAAAGCCCCTGTCGTCATATGGCCGGACATGAGTTGAGTGAGGTGCCCTTTAACACCCTTTACCTGTCGTTCGCCAAAAATATCATCTATAAGGCCGATAAAGGCCATGCCGTAGAGCAGCAAAAGAAACGCTGTTAGATGCGATTTATTTATTGTATGGACAAAGTACAGGAAAGAAATCGATAAACTCGCAGCCGGTAGTAATATAACGCCCAGAGCTGTGGGTATCCTTCGCCCATTATAATTTGAGATGAGCGGGCCGGTTCGTTTTATCATATTATATATAGCGTCTTTGGAAAATAATGTTATGGCCATGCTGCTCAATAATGATAGTATTATATATATCATGCCGGCCGCCTTTGGTTTAATAATATAGTCAAAATAGTCATCAGTATATCTATAAATTGATGGAAACGGTGTATAAAGCCCTTGACATCTCTACCGCTGTAACGGTGCGCCATTGCAACGTCTACCTCCATCACCCTGTATCCGGCTCTCAATATATCCGTGCTCATGCCCAGTTCAATACCGTAACCGTTATATCGTATATCTATACTATCCAATACTGCCTTTTTAAAAGCTCTCTGACCGGACAAAACGCTCTCCAGGTGTTGTCCTGTCAGCATCTTTATGCCCCAGCGGGCGATGGCCTTAACTATACCAAAGCCTCCATGCATTTTATGCCCTTTGGTATATACAAGCCGCGCTATGGTCACATCGGCCCGATCTTCCAGCAATGGCTCTATCAATAGCGATGCCTGCTTGGCTGTATTACCTATATCTGCATCCAGAAATAGCACTATATCGGCTTGATCGATATATGTATAGCCTTCTCTCAAGGCGGCGCCCTTACCCCTGTTATGCTTAAAGCGTATCACTTTGGCACCGGCCATAGTGGCTTTTTTAGCGGTATCGTCGACAGAGCCGTCATCGATGATTATGATCTGCGATATATGAGGTATTTCTTTTACAGCAGCTACGGTGTCAGCAATGACGTCTGCTTCGTTAAAAGCTGGGATCAAAGCTGCCAAAGACAAATCATCGGGGTTCATCGTTTGATTCAACCTCCTGCGCGCTGATTTCCAGGGAATTTGCCATTATAGCTTCGGCGGCTGATTTAACGCCATAATGCCCATCGACTCCCCTGATAACAGCTATAAGGGATAATTTGCCTATAGACGAGTCTATATTATCTATTGTAGATATACCCTCTTTTTTATAAAGCTGCATATGAGAGTTGGATACCAATTCCTGTTCAACAGCTGCCAGAGGTATATCTGTCGCCTTTATTGCCCGCGTCAATTCTGATTCCAAGCGCTGGTTTGGAGGTCCGCCTACGGCCAATATGATAAAATCAGGCACCGATTTTATGGGTATAATAGACTTAATATAACCATTATCCAATAGTTGCCTATAATTATCGACTTCTATCCCTTGCTGCAAGGCAAGCGCTATCTGCTGGGCCATGTCTTTATATAAGTCTTTATCTGCATCATATATTATCTGCCATGATGCTATTTCCGCCCCCGTTGTTTCCAAGGCGCCTTTCATATCTTGATAATCATAAGCATCGCCTATTTGAACTATCGCGATGCTCGTGCCGACGAGCTTCTCTTTGGTCAGTTCCTGATACATAATCTTATTGATGGTTTCGTATGTATTACGTTCCCTCGTCAATTGAGAAAGCTCATCCAGCAAAGATGTATTCTCTTCTCTTAATCTGGAGAACTCAGATTGGATCTGATCGGCCAACGCTGCCTGGCTGTCATCTATAATATTGCCGTTATTCATATTAAAACCCACGAATATCCCTATTCCTATCGATAAAAATATGGTCATTATCAATATGATGTAATATTTGATACTGATCATAGCACTACCATCCTAACAGGATTTGGAACCTGACTAGCAACAATTTATACAACTGTTGAAAGGCCGGCGATAAGCCAGTCACCATGATTACCGGGAAAAGCGCTGCAGCGATCAAACCGATTATATGTGACGGCCTTATATGTGAGTTATATAGTTTGTTAACGCCCTTGGCATCCACCAGTTTATAGCCTATCTTCACACGCGTAAGCAGCGTGCTGGCCATACCGTTCCTGCCTTTCTCCAGAAAATCTATAACATTGCTGTGGCTGCCCACCGCCACTATGAGGTCCGCGCCCTTTTCATAGGCAAGCATTAATGCAGCATCCTCACTGGTACCTATACATGGGAATATTTGAGCATTCAAGCCCAATTGATTCACCCTTTCTATGCCTGGTGCCACACCATTAATATAAGCATGAACGATGATTTCCCTGGCCTTTTTTAGCGCAATGTCGCTGACGCTATCCATATCCCCTATTATTATGTCGGGTATATAGCCGCACTCCAATACAGCATCGGCGCCACCGTCTACGCCTATTATTACAGGATGTATTTCATCTATATACGATTTTATAGCCTTGAGATCATCTTTATAATCCCTTCCCCTTATGACTGTCAACACATGCCTGCCCTTAATATCCGTTGTAAGCGGCGGAATATCAAGCTGTTCCAATATGATGGCTTTTTCCTTTTTGGCATGCTCCAACGTATTATCTATGAATCTGTCCAACACTAACTTCAAGCCTTTGTCGGCTTGAGCCATCCGAGCTTCGAAGATAGATTTGGACATCAGAACGCCACAGCCTATTTTCCGACCATCTTTATAAATTTCGTTACCCTCTATGGTCAATATATCCCCATCTTTTACTATATCGAATATATCATCGCTCACATCGTCTATAACTGTTATCCCTACAGTTAACAGCATAAATATCCCCTTGGTAGGGAAAATACCTGTTATAGAACTTTCAGTATTTATTACGGCTTTAGGCCGCTTATCTAAAAGCAAGCGAGCCGCTACTTCATCTATATCTCTATGGGATATGATAGCTATATCGCCCGCTTTCAATCGTTTTACAAGATTTTTGGTTTTATGATCTATTTTAGTTGTCCCTTTAATCAACGATAAATCTATACCTCCCTTCCTTTAGTAGGATTATCATAAAACCATAATTTATACCATGCATAAAAAAAAGAAGCCTTAAAAGGCTTCATGTTAATTTAATCATTTTTGAATCCAATCGTAATTTATCTGCTATCATAGCTATAAACTCACCGTTAGTGGGCTTGCCTTTGTCGACCTGTATAGTATAACCAAACATTTTATTAAGTGTCTCAGGCTTGCCTCTGCTCCATGCCACCTCTATAGCGTGCCTTATGGCTCTTTCTACGCGACTGGGCGTGGTATTGTATTTCTCAGCTATTGTCGGATACAATTGTTTGGTTATCTTGCTGAGCAATCCCATATCGCTAACCACCATAGTTATGGCTTCGCGTAAGAATTGATAGCCTTTTATATGAGCTGGTATGCCCAGTTCATGCATGAGATCGGTTATTTTATTTTCTAAGGACACATCAGTGCGCATCACCACATCGCTGTGGCTTATAGAAGAAGATGCTAAAACGGGTTTCTTAACATATGTATCATCGCTTTTTTCGGTAAAAATCTCCCTTATGCGTTTAAGAAACATGGCAATGTCAAACGGTTTTACTATATAATAATCAGCCCCCAGCGTTATTGCCTTTTGCGTGATCCTATCTTGCCCTACGGCAGATAACATTATAATCTTAGGTACGTGCTCCATATCAGACGCGTTGAGCCTTTCCAGCACCCCCAGACCATCTAAATGCGGCATGATGATATCCAGAACCATCAGATTCGGCTCGGTACGCATCGCCAGGTCTATAGCCTCCATGCCATCATAAGCAATGCCCACCACCTCCATATCCTCCTGTTTATTGAGATATTCCGCCAAGATGTCACAAAAATCCTTGTTATCATCTGCTAACAGCACTCTTATCTTATCCTCCAAAGCATCCCACTATCCTTTCAAATATATTTGAGCTATATTTTAACAATTCGACATAATTTCGAAAAATCCTGCTAAAATTATAAAAAAAATTTATAAAAAAATAGAGGGGCACTTAAGCTCCCCTATTGATTGCGGCAATATATAATCCTCAATCCCTCTAATGTAAGTAGATTATCGGTTTTCTCTATCGTCTCAGACTCCGATGCTATAAGCCTGGCTAATCCGCCTGTAGCTATGACATGAGGCTTACCGGCATCTAATTCTAATGCCATGCGCCGTACCATATAATCCACCAAGCCCACATAACCGTATATGATACCCGATTGCATGCTGTTCACGGTATTCTTGGCTATGACGGTATCCGGTTTAGCCAATTCTATACGCGGCAATCGGGCTGTCCTCTCGAATAAGGCATCGCTGGATATCTTTATACCGGGCGCAATGGCGCCGCCCAAATATTCACCTTTATCCGAAACGGCACAAAATGTTGTGGCGGTACCGAAATCTATTATTATATCCGGACCCCCATACGTCTCATATGCCGCTACGGCATTGACTATCCTGTCGGCTCCAACCTCTTTGGGGTTATCGTATTTGATATTCATTCCGGTTTTTATACCCGGCCCTACCACAAGTGGATCAAGATGAAAATATTTGCGGCACATATGTTCTACGGAATACATTATAGGAGGTACCACCGATGATATTATGATACCATCTATAGTTTCGGTGCTTAAATGCTCATAAGCAAATAACTGTATTATCGATAAGCCATATTCATCAGCCGTTTTATTTTTATCGGTAGCTATACGCCAATACGAGATCAACTTTTTGTCGTCATAAACCCCTAATACTATATTGGTATTGCCTATATCCATTACTAAAATCATCGATCGATTTCTTCCTCCGCTTCAATTTACCGTTTCCTTATCCTACGCACAGCGCTTACCACTGCGATCGTTATTATTACAGCGATTATTATCTCCGGTATGCCATTGGTCAAACCTATCGCCGCTATTGCTCCGCCCGCGGCAGTTTCGCTTATGCCCATGGCTTTAGCCACACGGGCGGCATATATGAAATACATCATGCCCAACACGCCAATGGTGTTGGTAATTGTGCCTGCTGCTGCCGCTATACCTGTCGCTACGGTATTAGCAGCCGTCAAGCGCTTATCCCCGTCGCTCTTAGGCCATAACATCAGCACTGCTCTGTAGACATAATACGATACCACGCCTATCAAGACCCTTGGCAATACGGCTATCAGCGGATTCAGAAAGGCAAATGATAATACGTTAGGACGCATTACGGCTTGCAACATGCTGAATATACCGAATATCAATCCGACGAGAGCACCGACCAACGGCCCTTCCAGAATGGCTCCTATAATCACCGGTATGTGCATAGTCGTTGCACTGGCCGGTGGTATGGGGATAAAACCCAGCGGCGTAAGCCCAAGTACTATAGATATAGCCGAGAGCACGCCTATTATAGCCAATTTGCGCGTATCAATGCGCATAAAAAACACCTCCGTTCGAGTTCCTTAAAAGGATACCAGACGTTCTTATTTTATTTTTTGACTGCGGCAGTCTAGTTCAATGAGATACTAGCTAGTTAATATATATTTTACCACATGAACATTTCATCCGCAAGGATATTTTTCGGTCGTCTTATCAACGGAAGTTCAAGTTGTTTCATTTCTCAAGCAAAAAAATGAGCACTAAAAGTGCTCATTTTTGATCGGCAGCTGCTATTTCAGCTTTTTGCTTTTCCTCCAAATGCTTTTGCCATATCTCGTCGGCCTCAGCGCCCCATTTCTCTGAGTACGGTTTGAGCTTATCGGCAAGCTCATCGACCGGCTCAGGATCATCATATTGGGTTGAGTAAGCATCCGCTTCATGCACCATTTCCCTGAGCTGTTCTGGATTATCCAGCATGGGACACGGCCGTAACATATTTTCATTGAACGGTTGTCGTTTCCTGTAGGCCTGCATTAACGGCGATTTCAGCGCTTCGAATAACGTCGTATCTTTGATATTGCAAGTGGCATAATGTATGAACGCGCATGGCTCCACATCGCCGTGAGCATTTATATGCAAGTATCTTCTCCCACCGGCAATACAACCCATAGCAGCCTCACCGTCATTCCAAAAATCCAATACAAATATAGGCTTGGTAGCTCTAATCTCATTTATGCGCTTATACATAGTAGCTCTTTCTTCCGGCGTGGCCATCAAGCCCAAATCAGCATCTCTGCCCACCGGTACGTACGTAAAGTACCAACCGAATACGCAGCCTTTTTCCACCATTAAGTCGATAAATTCATCGGATGAAACCTCATCTATATTACCGCGCTTATAAGTTGTAGAGAAACCGAATATACAGCCGGCATCCCTCAATTTTTCCATAGCTGATATAACCTTCTTATAGACGCCTTTACCTCTACGTTCGTCGGTGGTTTGCTCAAAACCCTCTATGCTTATAGCAAAAGCAAGGTTGCCCACACGCTTTACTTCTTCAATAAATGGCTCATCTATAAGCGTGGCATTGGTGAATGCCAGAAATACCGAGTCCGGATGTGCCTCAGCCAACCTTATAAGGTCCTTTTTGCGCACCGTAGGTTCGCCGCCAGAAAATATGGTAAAGTATATACCGAGGTCCTCAGCTTCGCCTATCACTCGGTCCAAGGTCTCATAATCCAAATTAGCACTCTTTTTATATTCTCCGGCCCAACACCCCACACAGCGGAGATTGCATGCAGCCGTCGGGTCTATCAATATAGCCCATGGAACATTTATATCGTATTTTTCGGATAATTCCAATTGTTTCGGCGTGCCCAGTAAGCTGGCATTAAGAAAGAAATTAACGCCTATTTTTTCCGCCACATGGGGGTCAGTTCGTGTCAGCAGGGTTACGGCAAATTTATGCCAGTTATTATTCGGATCAAGAACATTTTTCTTTAAGATTTCTATAGTTTCCTTATCTTGTTTGCGTATAGCTATTTTCTGAGCCCAATTAAGTATTTTAGGAAGATTCTTTTCGGGATCCTTCCCTAAATATCTTAGCCCTTGCTTCAGAACTGCCTCTCCTAATATCTTAGTCGCTGCACTCATAATTTATATCCACCCTTTCTATAAAGAAATTATATAGCTTTAACGATTTATTGATAATGCCTAAGGACCTCTACCACAGGATCTTATATTATTTACCATAAATCTCCCCTTCTTTTTGACATATTTAACTGGCCGTATTTACAGCAAAATCCCATAACATATTCTGCTGTTCAGTAGATATATCCGATATATTATGCTGAAGCTTATTTACATACTGCATAATATTTTGGATCATGGCTTTATTTTTCCCTGTCTTTATAGCCTGGCCTATTAACAGACCTATAAGTATTGACAATTTTAGTTCTGCTTTAATTTTCATTCTGGCAATTTCTTTTAAGCTGTCATTTATCTCCTCTTTTTTTAACTCGTCTCCTAAATCTACCATTAAAAGCGCTATAGTATAGGCACACAATACCAGAGAATCATCTAAATGCGATATTTCTTCAATGATATCCTCTAAAACGCGATTTTTATCCTCATGTTTTGCCTTCCTGATCTTTGCCAGCAAACTTTCCTCTACTAATTTCCATTTATCATCACTGGTCACCGCATCTTTACATTCCATTTCAACAGGTATAAAACCAACGGTTGAGCGTCCAGGCATATTATCATTTCTTACTATATATGTAATATCCAATATGCCCGACTCGTTTAACTGCTTCATGACATCGTAAGCCGTCCACTTGCTCACACCCAATTGATCTGCCACTTCGGAATAATGCACTGGACGCTTAAACTTGCCATAAAGCTGATTTATAGTATTCAAAAAGTCCTGTTGCCGTCCAGTCAGCTTCATTCAAATCATCTCCCAAAAAACCAAAAAATATCTTGCTATTATGATAATAGAAATATATTCATTTGTCAATAGCTTATTTTGCTAATTCTGAAAAATAATCTCCTATAAATTTATAGCTTCATGTTGCCGAAAAATAATTATGAGGTGATTTTTGTTGGACATACATTATATATTTTTATCCAAGGTGCGCGAGATAAACGAGAGATTACCCGAAGTAGCAAAGAATATGCAGCAAATAAGCTTTAGCAGGGTGTTTAACGCTAAAGTACAACAAGAACAGCAGGTAACGCCGCGTTCTGCTATAAGCATGCCGGTTAAATATTATGCACCTGACGTTGCATGGAAAACCATCGACGATCAGTCTTACAGCGAATCCATAGATGCCGTTTCGCAGTTTCAATATTTGCCAACTGAAATAAACGACGCCATATTGCAAACATCTCAGAAATATGATATAAATCCGGCCTTGATCGCAGCGGTTATAAAGGCCGAATCGAATTTTAATCCCAAGGCCGTGTCATCAGCCGGAGCTTTAGGTTTGATGCAATTGATGCCCTCTACGGCCAAAGCTTTGGGGGTGGCAAATCCGTTCGATATATGGGAAAATATCGACGGTGGTACGCGTTATCTAAAAAATATGTTGGAGCGTTTTGATAGTGTATCATTAGCTCTAGCGGCATATAATGCGGGACCGGGCAGCGTAGAAAAATATGGAGGTATACCTCCATATTCTGAAACACAAAATTATGTTAAAAATGTGTCGCGCTATATCGACGATTATAATGGGGAGCAAACCTCATTCATGATATAATGGCTTAAAGCATAGGCTACGCCATCCTGATCGTTTGAAGGCGCTATATATTTGGCGAGTTCTTTTACAGCGTCTATAGCATTACCCATAGCTATGGGTAAGCCGACGCACTCGAGCATGGACAAGTCGTTTTCGCTATCCCCTATGGCCGCTGTTTCTTCCATGGCCACATTATAATGTTGTGCCAGCATTTGCAGTGCCTTACCTTTGCTCACCCCTTCGGCCATAACCTCAAAATTGTTGGGCATGGATGCGCTTATGGCCAACGATGGTATACTCATAGCCTCACTTCGAGCCTTTGCCAATTTATCCAACTCATCATCGATCATTACAAGTTTCACTATATCGTAGCCGCTATGCAGGACAAAATCCACGCCGTCATCTATATGCCGTATGGCTATTCGTTCTTCAGGCGGCAGTTTATCATTCAGCTTGGCATATCCCCAAGAGGAGTAGGCTAACTGCTCAGTATAGAGCACATCATTAGAGTAAAGATGATAATATATATCATACTTTTTAGCTGTTTCTATGCACTTGGCTGCCGCTGTAACCTCCATAGGTTTAGTGTATATGATATTATCGCCCGTAGCATCGCTTACCACAGCGCCATTGGACGAAATAACATAAGTCTGCAATCCCAATATACCGGCATAGTGCTTAACAGCCGCAAAAATCCTACCTGTGGCGATCACTACCCTGATACCTTGGTCTAATGCATATCTTATAACACGTAAATTAGTTTCGGTTATATCGTCATTCGAATCCAGTAACGTCCCATCCATATCTATGGCGACCATTTTATATTTCAAAATATTAGTAGACACAAATTTACTCTCCATCTCACATTTATTCTTTTGCATTTTATTTTAGCATATGCGCCTTACCATATCAACTACAGATACATAGCTCCCAATTCTGCTAACTTGGAGCGCTCACCTTTGGTCAACGTCATATGGCCGGAAATCTCTTGATCCTTTAGCTTGTCTATGAGGTATGTGAGGCCGTTGCTGCTCGCATCTAAGTAGGGATTATCTATCTGTTGGGGGTCACCGGTAAATACAATCTTGGAGCCCTCTCCCACCCTTGTTATAATGGTCTTTACCATATGCGGTGTGAGATTTTGCGCCTCATCGCATATGATGAATTGATTGGGCAGCGTGCGCCCCCTTATATAAGTCAAAGCTTCTATCTCCAGCATACCGCGCTGTTGGAATTCCTGCACCAAATCCCTGCTGCTTATATCAGACCGACAAAGATACTCTAAATTATCGAATATCGGCTGCATCCACGGGCGCAGCTTCTCATCTTTATCGCCCGGCAAATAGCCTATATCTCTGCCCAACGGTACCACTGGTCTGGTTACAAGCAATCGCTTATACCGTTTCTCCTCCACGACCTCATGAAGCCCGGCAGCCAAAGCCAAAAGCGTCTTGCCGGTACCGGCCTGTCCGATCAACGTTACAAGGGATATATCAGGGTCCAGCAACAATTCTATGGCAAAACGCTGCTCTTTATTTTTAGGCCTTATGCCCCATATTTCAAAATCTTTGTAAAAAAGCGGAACCAAGCACTTTTCTCTGGCTGAATAACGCGCCATCATAGAATGAGATGGGTTAGCATAATCCGTTAAAATTACAAACTCATTAGGCAGCAATTCTATATTATCTATTGACAGCCGCGAATACTGGTAAAAGTCATCTATATATTTGGCCTCTACTCGCAGCGTTTTTACACTGCTTAAAAGGTTGGAAACATCGACCTTATCGTTTTTATAATCTTCAGCCTCTAATCCCATGGCATCAGCTTTTATCCTAAGATTTATATCTTTGGTTACCAGCTTTACCGAACCGGAATGTTCAGTATTTAAGCCATATGCTACCGCCAATATCCTATTATCGTATTTTTCATTGTTTAATCCTATCGGAAGATTGTTCGGCGATTGGTGATTAAGCTCTACTTTTACAGTGCCGCCGCTGTCGATATGCACGCCGTCGGATAATGACCCTTTAGACCTCAATGCGTCCATTATGCGCGATACGCGACGGGCATTATCGCCTAGATCATCCTGGTGTTTTTTTTGATTATCTATTTCCTCCACTACGGCTATAGGTATGACGACGCAATTATCTTGAAATGCGAATATGGCTTCGGGATCGTGTAAAAGGACATTGGTGTCCAGTACGTAAATTTTATCCAAAAAGCATCCTCCTTCGCTGTATCTATCTACTTGTTATGATAACAAATTATTATGCTCAACGAGTTAAATCTATGTTAATTTTTATAGGCATAACTTAACATAAATTTTACACAGTATTAACCGCGAATACCTTTAATTGAAATACAATTTGTATTATAATTAATATACGTCTCGGCTATCGATGGAACGCAAGCGCTTTAACGGTGATAAAAAAGGAATTTTACGATGAAAGATGGTTCGGCTATGGATATACACGATGAATTCGAGCATATAGTAAAGCAAAAGAACATAAGGACAGTGTTTCAACCCATAGTATCGCTTGTGGATGCCCAAATAATAGGCTATGAGGCTTTAAGCAGAGGCCCATCCGGCTCTCCTTTGGAAAGCCCAAGGGAGCTCTTCGGTATTGCCCAGCAATTGGACATGGTGTGGGAGCTTGAGTTGTTATGCCGTACGTTGGCGCTGGAAAGAGCGGCGGGTATCTTATCGGAGAGCATATTGTTCCTCAACGTGGATCCAAACGTTATAAAAGATGAAGCTTTTAAAAAGGGCTTTACTCGGGAGATACTAAAAGGATATGGGCTTTCGCCGCAAAATCTCATATTTGAGATAACCGAAAAGACCGCTATAGAGGATTTCAAAAACTTTCGGTCTATTTTAGATCATTATAGAAGCCAAGGCTACAAGATCGCCATCGATGATACAGGTGCTGGTTACTCCGGTCTGACGTTGTTAGCCGAGACACATCCGCAATATATAAAGATCGATATGGATCTGGTCAGGAATATAGACAAGGATTCGTTAAAGCAAGCTCTGATGAAAACATTTCATCAATTTTCTATGGAAACCGGTATAAAGATAATAGCCGAAGGCATTGAGACGCTGGACGAACTCAATTGCCTAATAGATATAGGCGTGGAGTTCGGACAGGGATACCTGCTTCAAAGGCCGTCAGAGGGTTTCTTACGTCTATCGCCTAATATAAAAGAGGCTGTATTAGGACGTAATAAGCAAAAACGCAGGTTTTATTCCAATACGCCCAGATTTATATCTATAGGAGAAATTATGCGTCAGGCTCCGCCTATACAAGCCACGACCACCGGCGCGGAGGTAAACGACATATTTAAGCACAACCCTAATTTGCAGGGTCTGGCCGTAACGAATGGTGGTAAACCGGTCGGATTATTAATGAGAGAACATTTTTTTGCTCAGGTAGCCAATCCGTATGGTACCGCTATATTCATGAAACGGCCGGTAACACTGTTAATGGATCCGCATCCTCTGATGGTAGATTATGATACACCTTTGGATCAGGTATCGCGTTTGTCTACCAATCGGCACGAAGATCATCTGTACGACTATATAATAGTGACCAAAAATGAACGGTATTGCGGTATAGTAACGGTCAAAGACCTACTGGAACGCACTACGCAAATAGAATTAAACATGGCTAAACACTGCAATCCTTTGACCGGTTTGCCGGGCAACATGATCATAGAAGAAAATCTGAAGATAATAATAGAGGATAACGTGCCGTTTGCCGTATTGTACATAGATATAGACAACTTTAAGGAATATAATGATGTTTATGGCTTTGAGAACGGCGATAAAGCCCTTTTGATGACAGCCGATGTCATAAATACAGCGTTAAATGATAAGAAGATATCTAATTCTTTTGTTGGGCATATAGGCGGCGACGATTTCATTGCAATAATATATGATACAGAATACGCTGAAGCGATTTGCCAGCGCATCATAGAACTTTTTGATTCCAACATTAAAGACCTTTATACCGAGGACGATAAGCGAAAAGGGTATATAGTGGCCAAGAATCGCTATGGCATAGAAGAGCAGTTCCCATTAATGAGCGTATCCATAGCGGTCGTGACCAATAAGGATAGATGCTATACCAGCGTGGAAAGCTTCAGCGAGATTGCCAGCAGCATAAAGAAATTATGCAAGGAATATCCGAAGAGTTGCTATATAATAGATGGGAACTTATGACAGGTTATCATCGTTTAAGCACATCTCCAAAAGATATCTCAACCTATCGTAATCCCCTTTAAGATATATATAACCGATCAGGGCTTCGAATCCCGTGGCATATCTGTACTGTATAGGGCTGGTATGGCGCGGCACATTGCTCGATTTTGTGTTGCGGCCGCGCCTCACTATGTCGGCTTCTTCTTCGTTCAGCATGCCTTCCAACCGCTTAAGCATTTCTGCCTGAGCCTTGGCGTTAACCAGCGCCACTGTTTTTTTATTGAGCTCATGCGCTGATATATTATATCGCGTCGCCATACGCGTGCGAACAAAAAGCTCGTATACGGCGTCGCCTATATATGCCAGTGTTGACGGCGACATATCATGCCGGCAACGCTCCAACTTACTCGTTATATTCTCTTCCATCTCACGCCCTGCGGTGTATCCTCCAGCACTATACCCATTGCCTTTAATTCATCCCTTATTCTATCTGCGGTAGCCCAATCACGTTGTACCCTGGCTTGCTGACGCTGTTGTATCATCTGTTCTATCTCTTTATCCAATTGTGAACAGGCGCTATCTTTGTAAAGCAATCCCATGACGCCAGATAATTCCATGAGCATATCCAATGCTGCCGAAGCAAATTCTGCGGAAGCGCTATCGGTTATAACAATATTTATATCTTTTGCCAAATCGAATATAACGCTCATTGCACTGGCCGTGTTCATATCATCGTCCATGGCCTCTATAAATTTTTGCCTGTATTTGGATATATCGTTTATAAATAGCCGTTCCTGTTCCGATACAACGCTTATATAACTACTATTTTTTATATCTTCCAGACGGAATTTAACATTATACAGCCTGTCCAAGGCATTTTTGGCTTGTTCCAGCAACTGATGGCTGAAATTTATCGGACTGCGGTAGTGGGACAACAGCATGAATATGCGCACTGCTTCAAGGTCGTATTCCTTGGATATATCCCGCACTGTAAAGAAATTACCCAGCGACTTGGACATTTTCTGACCATCGACGTTTATATAACCGTTATGCAGCCAAAATCGCGCCAATGGTTTGCCTGTCAAGGCCTCGCTCTGAGCTATTTCATTCTCATGATGCGGAAAGATCAGGTCCTGACCGCCGCCGTGTATATCTATGGTATCTCCTAAATATTTCATAGACATAACAGAACATTCTATATGCCATCCGGGGCGCCCCATGCCCCACGGGCTATCCCATGCAGGTTCTCCGGGCTTTTGAGCTTTCCATAGCACAAAGTCCATAGGATTGTGTTTATTTTCGTTAACCTCCACGCGAGCTCCGGTTTCTATCTCGTTAAAATCTTGGTGAGACAGTTTACCATATTGAGGAAATTTCGAGATGTCAAAATATACATCTCCATCTACAACATATGCTACACCCTTATCGATCAATTTTTTTATAAACTCGATCATATCGGTTATATGTTCTGTAGCCCGCGGATGAACATCCGCCGGTCGTATATTTAGGCCTTTTGCATCCTTAAAGTATTCCTCTATAAACCTGTCGCCGAGTTCTCTTACAGTAATACCTTCCTGATTGGCGCGTTTAATCATTTTATCATCGATATCGGTAAAGTTCTGAACGTACTTTACTTTATAACCGCGATACTCAAAATAGCGCCTCAATGTATCGAATACTACCAGCGGCCTGGCGTTGCCTATATGAAAATAATCATATACGGTGGGACCGCACACATACATCGTTACTGTATTATCGTTTAACGGTTCAAATATCTCCTGTTTCCTTGTCAGCGTATTGTATAGACTTACCATCTTGTTTTACCTCTAACTCCGCTATCCTTTCCTCAAGTATTTTTAATTTATTCAGCAAATAGTTTATATCATTCAGCACAGGGTCAGGCAAATGTATCTGATCCATGTCGAATTGGCTTGCAGTGGCATCAACGCGCATATTATTCCTTCTTACTATGCGTCCCGGCACTCCCACAACCGTACAGTTGGATGGAACATCTTTTAACACTACGGCGCCAGCGCCGATCTTGCAGTTATCTCCTATCTTTATAGGCCCTAATACCTTAGCTCCGGCACTTATCATCACATTATTGCCTATTGTGGGATGCCTCTTACCCTTGTCTTTTCCGGTACCCCCTAATGTGGCTCCCTGATATATAAGCACATCATTGCCTATCTCAGCGGTTTCCCCTATAACCACGCCCATTCCGTGATCTATAAACAGTCTCTCGCCTATTTTAGCCCCCGGGTGGATCTCTATCCCTGTAAAAAAGCGACTGGTCTGCGAAATAAGCCTCGCAATCAAAAACCAACCGTGTCTATAGAAGAAGTGCGCTATGCGATGCATGAGCACTGCCCAAAAGCTGGGATAGCATAGCACCACTTCCAGAACATTTCTAGCCGCTGGATCGCGGTCCAATATTCCCCTTATATCGCTACTCAAGCGTTTAAACATATATACTCTCCTCCATATACCAAAAAACCTCCATCTCTTTCAGAGACGAAGGCTCGCGGTTCCACTCTGTTTGAATACAAGGCACTATATGCCGTATTCCACTCATGTAGCATTAACGCTGCCAAGCGGTTTGCCCTACTGCAACTTCGGGCAACAGCTCCCGAGCGCACAAGATATATGCTCATACCGATGCCGCTCTCAGCCGGTGACGGCATCTCTCTGTGGCCGCTTTTATATCCATCTGCTCGTTCAAAGCCTTTACAAATTCCAAGCAAATCGCTATAATTTCACTTGCTTTTATTATATTATATGCATAACGCAGTGTCAATACTCAATAAAAATGCGCTATGGCATATCGGCGGCTGAAAAGTAGTCCTTTATGCCCATGTATATAGCATAGGCTATATCCTGCTGATACTCATCCTGCTGTAGCAGTTTCTCTTCTTCGGGATTGGATAAGAAACCGCATTCCACTATGACCGCAGGCATTTTGACATTGCGTATCACGTAATAACTGTTTGAAGCTTTGGCTTGACGTGTGTTACCTCTATCCAATTTTTCCAATAACCGTGACTGTATATTGTTGGCCAGTTTCTCACCCTGCTGCGACCCTTCCATATAGAACGTCTGAGCGCCATAATATTGTGACTGCGAGAATTTATTTAGATGTATGCTTACAAATATGTCAGCATCGGAATTATTGGCTATATCTACCCTTTTAGCCATATCCTCGCTTTTGGTCGAAGCTACGGCTTTATCATCCCTGCGCGTAAGGATCGTCTTAAAGCCTTCGCGTTGCAGCAATTCTTGGAGTTTTTTGGCTATGATGAGGTTTATATCGCGCTCGCTGACTCCGTTTGTGCTGCTGGCCCCCATATCATTGCCTCCATGACCGGCATCGATCACTATAACACCTTTAGCATTATCCTTGAATGTCTCCATAATGCTCGTATATGAAAGATTCCATACCATTATGCTTACAAGAACAGCTGCAGTTACCACCGCAATCCTTATCCTTTTTGTTGCGGACAAATCTATTATAATCAACGGCGCGATTTCCTTTCCTCTGACCAATCTCAATATAATGTTATTCAGCCTTCTTGTCCATAATGCATGGTGCTTATAAAAATAAAAATCCCCCGCAGTATTGCGGGGGGCTGTCGTTATTTCAAATTAAACCAGGCTTTTAGACCTAAATATTGGGCTGTATCTCCGAGCGCCTCTTCTATGCGAAGCAACTGGTTGTATTTGGCCACCCTGTCCACGCGGGACGGTGCACCGGTCTTTATCTGCCCGGCATTTACGCCTACTACTATATCGGCTATGGTCGTATCCTCGGTTTCTCCGGAACGATGCGATACCACAGCGGTATAACCGGCGCGGTTGGCCATTTGAATGGCATCCAACGTTTCGGTCAGAGACCCTATCTGATTTACCTTTATCAATATGGAATTGGCTACTCCTAAGTCGATGCCTTTGGCCAATCTTTCGGTATTTGTTACGAATAAATCGTCGCCTACCAATTGTATCTTCTTGCCCAGGCGCTGCGTCAGCAGTTTCCAACCTTCCCAATCCTCTTCGGCTACGCCGTCTTCCAACGATATTATCGGATATTTATCGACCAGATGCTCATAGAAATCCACCATTTCCTCTGCTGTGCGGACGATACCCTCACCTGGGAAATGATATTTGCCGTCTTTTTCATCGTACAATTCGGTGGCTGCCGTATCTATGGCTATGCGTATATCATCGCCTGCTCTATAGCCCGCCTTTTCCACAGCCTCCAGTATGACATCTATGGCCTCCTCATTGGTCTTAAGATTGGGCGCAAAGCCTCCCTCATCTCCCACGGCGGTGCTATAGCCTTTATCGCTCAATACCTTCTTCAGTGTGTGGAATACCTCGGCGCACATGCGCAAAGCTTCCTTAAACGATGGCGCGCCAACCGGCATTACCATGAATTCCTGTATATCCACCGTGTTATCAGCATGTTTACCGCCGTTTAATATGTTCATCATAGGCACAGGGAGTACTTTGGCGTTAACGCCGCCTATGTACTGGTATAAAGGCAGACCCACGCTGGCTGCGGCAGCCTTTGCTACCGCCAATGATACACCCAATATAGCGTTAGCGCCCAGCTTCGATTTATTCGGAGTACCGTCCAGTTCGATCATAAGCTTATCGATGGCTACCTGATCGACGGCGTCCATGCCGATGAGCTCGGGTGCTATAACATTATTGACGTTGTCAACGGCCTGCAATACGCCTTTGCCCATATAGCGGTTTTTATCGCCATCCCTTAATTCAATAGCTTCAAAAGCACCTGTCGATGCTCCCGACGGTACAGCGGCGCGGCCTATGAATCCACCTTCTGTCAGTACTTCTACCTCAACGGTGGGATTGCCTCTTGAATCCAGTATTTCCCTAGCCAATATGTCTATTATCTCGCTCATATTATATTGCTCCTTTCTCTTTTTATATTATCAAACTTTGTCCGCTCATCTCAGCGGGTTGTTGTACATTCATTATCTCCAATAGAGTAGGTATTACATCGGCTAGCCGTCCTTGTTCTCGAAGTTTAACCGTTTTGCGCTTATCGTCCACTAATATGAAAGGCACCGGGTTGGATGTATGAGCTGTAAACGGCTCGCCTGTGGCATAATCCACCATTTGCTCGGCATTGCCGTGATCGGCCGTTATTATTACCCTGCCTCCACGGCCGCGCACGGTTTCGACAACGCGGCCCACGCATTTATCTACCGCTTCTATAGCGGCTACGGCCGCTTCCATAATACCCGTATGCCCCACCATATCCGGATTGGCATAATTTATGATAATGGTATCGTATTTATCCGATTCTATACGGCGTATC
>NZ_JAIHAU010000016.1 GCF_020054945.1 Mahella sp. | reverse complement strand
AAATGCCCTAAACCGTTCCTGTTCTTTGGTTACATGGGTACCCCAGCCTTCTTTTACAGCAAGCCGGGCATTGTCGAAGATTTCCTTCTTGGGAACACCACCAAAGTGTTCAAAGCCGGCTCTATGACCTTCCAAGAAAGATTCCTCATTCTCCCTGGCAAAAGCCATGACAAAGATATCGCAGCTAAAGCACAGGCGCATACAAAACAGATGTATATTTTGTTTTACGGCTCCCATATATACCTTAGCCATTCCCCAATCCACCCGAACCGCATAAGTTTTGGGTTGCTCTAGTATGCAGGTACTATGGCAATACTTTTTGACGGTATTGCGGGAGATCCTAGCTGTCTGGCAATTTCCCTTTGAGAGTAATGCTATACCGCGTAAAACTGACGAATTTTTTGATATAGATCAACTTCAATTGTCACGTTCATTAGCCTCCTGTATCATAAGTTTTTCATATTCACAATACAGGATTTTTAGCCTTTAATGAATCAAAAATTCGTTAGCGTTTGACCAATTTTTGGCTCACTTTTATTATAGCGTTTATATATAGCGAGAGAAGGATGCATGGGAGCATAAAATATATGGCTCCAAATAAGTTTTATGAAGCATTCATAAGCAATGGTGTGAAAATCAAAGAATTCAGTGCATAATCTCCGGAATTAGGTGGCTAAGCCGGCAAAGTGTCGAAAAGGTATCTGGCGTGCGTCTCTCATGTTTAATAGTGTGCTGATGAACAAAGAACTTGCCAATCTCGGATATATCATCATGACCGACTGCTATCTGAAATGCTGTGAAAACTAATGAACCACCGTGTACCGAACGGTACGCATAGTGGTGTGAGATGTCGGCTGACCAACTAATGGTCAGCCTCCTACTCAATTAGCCATATATTCAGATAATTTCGACATATTTTACAGCCTTCACTTTAACGATATTATGCGTTATAATAAGGAGGATTGGCATTTATCAAATGGGGAGAGAAGTTAAACGGGGAAAGGATGATAGAGGAATTATGAACGTGAAGACCGTAACCTTTAAGGGCGGTATTCATCCGAAGTATAACAAAGAACTTACGGCTGCCAAGCCCATACGGCCGGCTACGTTGCCGCAAATAGCGGTGATACCGTTACAGCAGCATGTAGGCGCGCCATGTAAACCGCTGGTCAAGGCGGGCGACGATGTGAAGGTGGGCCAAAAGATAGGAGAAGCCGGAGGTTTCGTCAGCGTGCCGGTGCATGCCAGCGTATCGGGTAAAGTAACGGCTGTGGAGCCACGGCTACACCCCGGCGGGCAGCAGGTCATGTCTGTGGTAATAGAATCCGATGGACAGGATACGGTGGATGAAAATGTACAGTCTAAGGGCGATATCGATAAGTTGTCAGGTAAGGAAATAATAGATATTATAAAAGAGGCCGGAATAGCCGGATTGGGAGGGGCTGCATTCCCTACGCATGTCAAGCTATCACCACCGCCAGACAAGAAGGTGGATCTGGTTATAATAAACGGTGCCGAATGTGAGCCGTATCTCACATGCGACCATAGGCTTATGCTAGAGCAAACTGACGATGTGGTATACGGTACCAGAGCTATAATGAAGGCTTTGGGTGTGAGTAAGGGCATTATAGCCATAGAAAATAATAAGCCCGATGCCATAGCGACTATGCTTGAAGCAACGTCGTCTTATGCAAATATAGAGGTAATGGCTTTGAAAACCAAATACCCGCAAGGCGCGGAAAAACAGCTTATAAAAGCTATTACAGGTAAAGAAGTACCGTCGGGCGGGCTGCCGGCCGACGTAGGTACGGTGGTGGATAATGTGGGCACAGCGGTTGCCATAGCCATGGCCATCAAGACAGGTATGCCGCTTATAGAACGCGCGGTGACGGTTACCGGCAGGGGTATAAATGAGCCGGCCAATCTCATGGTGCGCATAGGTACGCCTTTCTCGGAGCTCATAGATGAATGCGGCGGATTCTCAGACAAGCCCGGCAAGGTGATAATGGGAGGGCCGATGATGGGCATAGCCCAGTATTCGCTCGATGTGCCTGTTATAAAAGGTACATCCGGCATATTGGTATTGACAGAAGAAGAGGCTAAGCCACCGCAGGTTCAAGTATGTATACGATGCGCGCGGTGTGTGGAGGCATGCCCTGCGGATCTGCTGCCGTTGTATATAAGTCGGTACGCGCTGGCCGGTATGTATGATAAAGCCGAGCAGTATAATGCTATGGACTGCATAGAATGTGGATGCTGTTCATTTGAGTGCCCAGCCAAACGGCCGCTGGTAGAGTCTATAAGATTGGCTAAGCGCACTATAGCGGCTAATCGCCGTAAAGCCGGTTGATAGGGAGGCAGAATGATGGAGAATGAACAGCTTGTTGTGTCCTCTTCGCCACATGTGAGGTCGGAGAGTTCGGTTTCGGGCATCATGCTCGATGTGGTCATAGCGCTTGTGCCGGCTGTTATAGCCGCGGCCATCTTCTTCGGTATAAGAGCGTTATTCATAATAGGAATATCTATAGCGACTGCGGTATTGACCGAGGCGCTGATACAATATCTTATGAAGAAGCCGGTGACGATAAACGATTGGAGTGCCGTAGTAACGGGCCTTTTACTGGCGTTTAATCTGCCGCCCACGGCGCCTTGGTGGTTGGTCGTTATAGGTTCGGCGTTTGCCATAGCCATAGTGAAGCAATTATTCGGCGGTTTAGGCTATAATTTTCTCAATCCGGCGTTGGCTGCCAGAGCGTTTCTTTTGGCTTCATGGCCGGTGAGGATGACGGCGTGGGTACAGCCTGGGGCTGACGCCGTGACTACGGCCACGCCATTGGCCATATTGAAAGGTACGGAGGCTGCGGGACAGTTGCCATCGCTTATGAATATGTTTGTAGGCAATATAGGCGGTACCATAGGCGAGACATCGGCTCTGGCGCTTTTGATAGGTGCGGCTTATCTGCTTTATAAGCGGGTCATAAATTGGAGGATACCTTTTATATATATAGCTACTGTAGGTGTCTTAACATGGATATTGGGTCCGGATGGTGCCTTTACGGGTCAACCGCTTTATCATATACTCGGCGGCGGCCTGATACTGGGAGCGTTTTTCATGGCCACCGATTATGTCACATCGCCGGTTACGCCGCTGGGCCAGATCATCATGGGCTTGGGCTGCGGCATAATAACGGTGGTTATAAGGTTATACGGCGGTTATCCCGAAGGCGTATCCTATTCTATATTGTTTATGAATGTGGCTGCGCCGCTTATAGAGCGTTATACCGTGCCCAAAAAATTCGGGGAGGTGAAGAGCCGTGCGTGATATATTAAATCTTGGCTTCAAGCTCCTTCTTATAACGGCGGTGGCAGCATTGGCACTTGGTGTGGTCAATGCCATAACCAGGGAGCCTATACAGGCTCAAGTGGAGAAAATGGATGCTCAAGGCCGTATAGCTGTGTTTTCCGAAGATACCGAATTCGTAGAGCTCGATGCCGACAAAATAAAAGCGATGAGCCCTGATTATGCTACAGTAAGCCAGGTGTTTCAAGCCAAAGAAGGTGGCGAAGTTGCAGGTTATGCCATAAAGACAATGCCATCCGGCTATGGCGGCGCTATAGAACTGACGGTCGGCATATCCACGGACGGTACTTTGACGGGCATATACGTGGGCAATAATTCGGAAACGCCAGGCCTGGGTGCCAAAGCGAGCGAGCCTGAGTTTAAGGATCAGTTCAAAGGCAAAAAGGTCGATACACCGCTTGAGGTGATAAAGAGCGGTCAAGGCAATGATAATCAGGTACAGGCCATATCCGGAGCGACTATAACATCCAGAGCCGTGACCGATGGCGTAAACACAGCTACCAAGCTTTATAATGAGGTATTGAGCGATGATAGCAGCGTGCAGCAGCTTCTCGTTCAGGAAGGAGGACAATGATGAAAGGCGTTGTAAAGGATTTTGTCAACGGCCTGTGGAATGAAAATCCTACATTCAGGCTGGTGGTGGGCATGTGCCCGACATTGGCCGTCACCACAAACGCGACAAATGGTGTTGCCATGGGATTGGCCGCAGCCTTCGTGCTGGTAGGCTCCAATGCTATGATATCGGCGATGAGAAATTTCATATCGCCAAAGATACGCATGCCGGCTTTCGTTGTGGTCATAGCCAGCTTTGTTACAATAGTGGGTATGGTAATGAAAGCCTTTTTGCCGGAGTTGGACAGGGCGCTGGGCATATTCATACCGCTTATAGTGGTCAATTGTATTATAATGGCGCGTGCTGAGGCGTTTGCATCTAAACAACCGGTGGCCAACTCTATAGCTGATGGCTTGGGTATGGGATTGGGCTTTACGCTTGCACTGGTTATACTGGGTAGCATAAGGGAAATTCTAGGCAACGGCAGTATATTCGGCATAAATTTATTCGGTGCATCTTATGAGCCCGCCCTGCTGCTTATTATGCCGCCAGGTGCTTTTATGGCATTGGGATTGCTTATAGGCCTTATAAATTATCTTACGCGTAAACCAAAGGATAATGCAGAGAAAGAGGGGAGCCATTAATGGATGCCGGGCGTTTGTTTTATATAGTGGTTAGCGGCATATTGGTAAATAATTTTATTATGTCGCGGTTTTTAGGTATATGCCCGTTTCTGGGCGTATCCAAGCGTGTGGAAACGGCTCTCAGCATGGGTATAGCCGTTACCTTTGTCATGGGCATGGCTTCGGTGGTGACTTATGTGGTGCAATATGCATTGCTCGAACCGTTGGGCCTGGAATATCTCCAGACCATAGCTTATATATTGGTTATAGCGACACTGGTGCAATTTGTAGAGATGGTCATACAAAAGACCAGCCCTACGCTTTATCAGGCACTGGGCATATATCTTCCGCTTATAACCACCAACTGCGCTGTGCTTGGCGTTACTCTCCTGAATATGCAGTATCAGTATAATCTTTTGGAGAGTCTGGTCAACGGTATTGCCGGAGCTTTGGGTTTCACATTGGCTATAGTGCTTTTTGCAGCTATAAGGGAACAGATGGATTTTGCACCGATACCCGAGAGCATGAAGGGCTTTCCGATAGCTTTGGTATCGGCCGGCCTGATGTCGCTGGCGTTTTTGGGTTTCCAGGGACTAGTCAAATAATAGAGGTGGATATTTGTCATGAATATAAATGATATATTGACTCCGGTAATTACGTTAGGTGGATTGGGGTTGATTTTTGGCGCTATATTGGCTTTCGCGTCTACGCGCTTTGCGGTGGAGAAAGACCCGCGCGTCGATGAGGTGCGCGAGGCCCTGCCGGGCGCTAATTGCGGTGCCTGCGGTTATCCGGGCTGCGATGGGCTGGCCGCCGCTATAGTAGCAGGAAAGGCTCCGGTAAATGCCTGTACCGTCGGTGGCGCTGCCAGTGCTGAAAATATAGGAGCCATTATGGGGGTAGAGGCGCAAGCCGGCGAGAAACAGGTGGCACGAGTGCTCTGCCAGGGCAGCCTTGAAGTAGCCGCTCAAAAGTATAAATATGTCGGCATAGAGAGCTGCGCTGCGGCCAATGCTCTGGGCGGCGGCAGCAAAGCCTGCGGATACGGTTGCCTTGGTTTGGGCGATTGTGCCAAAGCATGCCCATTTGACGCCATAGACATAGTAAACGGCGTGGCCATAGTCGATGAGGAAAAATGTACGGGTTGTACTGTATGCGTTGCAGCTTGCCCGAAGGGTATCATACAGATGGTGCCGCAGTCTAAGCGCGTTGTGATATTATGCGCGTCTTTAGATAAGGGTAAGCTGGTGCGAGGTTATTGCAAGGTGGGCTGTATAGCTTGTAATATATGCGTGCGCAAGTGTCCGGAAGACGCCATAGTGCTGGAAAATAATCTGGCGCATATAATTTACGATAAATGCACTAATTGCGCCGAATGCGTGGATAAGTGCCCGACAAGCAGCATAAAAAACTATAACGAGGTGTGTACAGAGCAGCAAGCGGCAGCCCTGTAAAATAGTATAACCTGTTCACCGGAAAGGGTCGGCATAGCCGGCCCTTTTTTATAAGCAAAAAGCAAGCCAATATACGAATTTTGCAAAAATTTATCATGAAATTTATCAAATAATGTAGTACAATATAAATAAAGCTATTTTAATTTCAGGAGCGGTGTAATGGTAGACGAACAAAAAATTGAACGAGCTATGCGCATGATGATAGAAGCCATAGGCGAAGATCCTGAACGGGAAGGACTTAAGGATACCCCCAAAAGGGTGGCCAGAATGTATGCCGAATTGTTCAGCGGTATTGAAGAGGATCCTCGGAAATACCTCGAGGTATGGTTTAACGAGGACCATGAAGAAATGGTATTGGTAAAGGATATACCTTTTTATTCGATGTGCGAGCATCATTTTCTGCCTTTTGTCGGCAAGGCGCATGTCGCTTATATACCGACAAAAGGTAAAGTAACGGGTTTGAGCAAGCTGGCAAGGGTAGTGGAGTCGTTGGCCCGCAGGCCGCAGCTTCAGGAGCGCCTTACCAGTCAAGTAGCTGATATATTGATGGAGTGTCTGGATCCTCAAGGCGTAGTCGTCGTGATAGAGGCCGAGCACATGTGCATGAGCATGAGGGGCGTCAAGAAACCGGGTACCACCACCATAACCTCGGCGGTGAGAGGCATATTCAGGCGAGATGCCAGATCGAGGGCCGAGGCTTTTGCTTTGATTAAGGGATAGGAGGAAGTAATAACATTGGAGAGGGTAGATAAAATCCTGCAGCATCCAAAATATATTGAATATATGCAGAGGATAGCGGCTGATGAGAAGGATAGAATTTTTTGTCGTCACGATCTTCAACATGCTGTAGATGTGGCGAGAATAGCTTATATATTGGTATTAGAAAATAAATTAATAATGAAAAAAGATATGATATATGCTACTGCTTTGCTGCATGACATAGGAAGATGGAAGGAATATGAGGAGGGTACCGAGCATGCCGAGGCTAGTGCTGAATTGGCGGCCGATATATTGGTAGACTGTGGCTTTGATGCCGAAGAAAGGGAATTTATGATTAAAGCTATCCGCGATCATAGAAAAAACGGTACTCAGACTACTTTCTTAAGTTCAATAATCTACAAAAGCGATAAAATGTCGCGATTATGCATTGATTGCAAAGTACGCGATCAATGTAAACGTTTTGCAAACGGCGGAAAGATAAATCTGTATTATTGAGGCGGTGTATATATGCATAAATCTATGCGGATAGGCAATAAGACGTGGCAATGGGGTAAACGCACTTATATAATGGGTATATTGAACGTCACCCCTGATTCGTTCTCTGATGGCGGCCATTTTTATGATATAGACAGCGCCGTAGCCCATGCCGGGCAGATGGTGGAAGATGGTGCGGATATCATAGATGTCGGTGGAGAATCCACGCGGCCGGGTTTTAAACCTGTATCGGCTGATGATGAAATAAACCGTGTTGTACCGGTCATAAGGCGTTTAGCTCAGGAATTGGATGTGCCGATATCAATAGATACCTATAAGGCAAAGACCGCTATAGCTGCCATCGAAGCCGGTGCCGATATGATAAACGACATATGGGGATTTAAGGCTGATATGGATATGGCGGCTGTTGCGGCAAAATATAAGGTGCCGATATGCTTGATGCACAATAAAAATGAAGCGATTTATAATAACCTGATAGAAGATATGCTGACGGAATTAAGGCAGAGCATAGATATTGCTCTAAATGCCGGGGTTGAGCCGGAAAATATAATCGTAGACCCAGGCATAGGTTTTGGCAAGACGTGGGAGCATAATCTCGCTATTATGAGGCGCCTTGATGAATTTAAACGATTGGATTATCCGATACTGCTTGGAACATCGCGCAAATCGTTCATAGGCAAGGTGCTGGATTTGCCCGTTAACGACCGACTGGAAGGCACGCTTGCCACAACGGCTGTAGGCATAGTAAAGGGAATGGATATCGTGCGCGTACATGATGTCAAGGCCAATAAGCGCGTAGCTGTTATGACCGATGCCATGGTGAGATGAATGGATAAGATAATCATAGATGATTTGGAAGTTTACGCTTATCATGGCGTGGCCTCGGAAGAAAAAACATTAGGCCAGATGTTTCTCATATCGGTCGAAATGGGCATTGACCTCATTGCGGCCGGACACAGCGATGATATAAGCGATACGGTTCATTATGGACACGTATGCAATGATATAGAGGACATAGTTGCCGGTCATAGTTATAACCTTATAGAGGCTTTGGCGCAGGATATAGCCGATCGTTTGCTGAAACATTATCCGAAAATACAAAATATAAAAGTTACAGTTAAAAAGCCGTGGGCACCTATTCGCAGCCATGTAAAATATGTAGCGGTAGAGATAGAAAGGATTCGATAGCAGGTGAGCGCCAAGGTTAACAGGGTTTATCTGGCTCTTGGTTCCAACATCGGCGATAGGGACAGATATATAAGAGAGGCTATAGATATGCTGAACGAGCATGAGGCTATAAAGATCGTCAAAATATCGCCGGCTTACAATACAGCTCCGGTGGGCTATATCGATCAAACCGACTTTTTAAATGCAGCTGTAGCTATTGACACGACGCTTTCTCCGCGCGAATTGCTGGCGGTCTGCCTTGATATAGAGCAGCGATTGGGGCGTGTCCGCACCATACGCTGGGGGCCGCGCACAGTAGATATAGACATAATATTTTACGATGACCTTATAATAGATGACGGCATACTTACAGTGCCTCATCCACGCATGCACGAGAGAGGGTTTGTGCTGCAGCCTTTATGCGATATAGCGCCGAATGCAGTGCATCCCGTATATAAAAAAACTGTGGAACAAATGTATAGGGAATGGAAAGCGAAAGGGGATATAAATTCTAATGTATAGTCAGGAAGATCTTGAAAAACTCAATGGGCGTGTAAAGACGGTATTAATTATTACGGCTGTTATATTTATAGGCTTTCTTATAGCGGCTATATATGTTGCTATTAACAACGCTCAATGGATCGGACAGTTGATCCTTATAATAGGCGTTTGTATGGATATATTTATATGGGGAATAAAAGCGACGCCCACCTTATGCTACAGAGGATTTGTAAAGGAAATACTGACCGGCTTATCGCGCACTGAGCTGGGTCGTGTGATTAGCATAAGCGATGAACCGGTCTATAAGGATAACAGGCTTTTTTATTACGAGGTACTTATAATGCAGGACGATGGTACTCAGCGTATTCTATTATTGGATGTGCATAAAGATGCACAAGGCTTACGAGAGGGTGCAAAATACGATTTCAAGATACATGATAATTATATAATCGATTATGTCGAGGCTTAACAGTCAATCGTTCAGGTCGGGCAACAGGTTCAAGGCATCGCTTTTGGCGTCTGGTTCCTGAAGATTTACGTAGCTTTGCGGTACATTGCCTACTATGACGGTCTCGGCTATAGGTACTTGGCTTACGACCTCGAGTTCCTGGCTATTTAGCGGTATTACCACCTTTATATGAGCTTTTACGCGCAGATATATCTTATGTCGGGTTTGATTAATGCCGGCATTTTCAAACTCGGTCACAAAGTCGTTTACCACAGAACCTACTGGCAGTATTTTAATATTTATGTACGGTCCTCTGCCGGCCAATATATCCCCTCCCAATACGGAACCTATCGGTACCTTTATAATAGTGG
Organism: Mahella sp.; assembly: GCF_020054945.1. Lineage (GTDB taxonomy): Bacteria > Bacillota > Clostridia > Mahellales > Mahellaceae > Mahella. The sequence goes on along the minus strand of NZ_JAIHAU010000016.1, from coordinate 17,258 downwards.
ATGATACCGACTTCATTTCATCCAGCACGGCTAAAGCCGTTTCTGAACCGAGCTTGTTCATACGCATGGTATTAGCCTGCAGCATGGTAACACGCCCGTTGTCATCGGTTATGGCTGTTATGAGCTGGTCATAGGATATGCCGTCGGCAAGTTTTTTGTTTACGGCAACGTTTATAGCTTGTGTGGCTATTACCCTGGCTTTGGCCGAGGATAATGCCAATACGGTGGGAGCTATGCTGCGGTCTATCCATTCAAAAACCAGTGCAAACATTACGACTGCGACGATCAATACTATAAATAAATTCCATTTATGCCTCTTTTTAGAGCCATAAAGCCTGTACATTATAACGCCTCCCTTCTCATTAATATATGAGATAGGAAGGCGCATAGTGCTAGTCCATGGGCAGTATTTTAGCAAACCGTCGCTTGCCTACTTGTATTATATCACCGGGCTTAAGCTGTACATTTTCTTCGGAGGATTTTTGACCATTTATCTTTACAGCCCCCTGCTGTATAAGCCGACGGCCTTCACTGGATGTAGGCGCTAATTTATGATCGGCTAAAAATCGTGGCAACCATATGCTGTCTTTGAGCACGTCGGCGGGTACCTTTATCTCTTCCATATCATCGGGCATATCACCCTTTTGGAATACGCTCACGAATTGTTTTTCCGCGGCTTGAGCTGCTTCTGCGCCATGATACAGCGTAACCAGTTCCCTGGCCAGTGCCATTTTGATGTCTCGTGGATTTAGCACACCGCTTTCCATTTGCTCTTTGATTTCGTTTAGTTTGTCTGGGTGTATGTCGGTTAGCAATTCATAATATCGTATGATAAGCTCGTCCGGTATAGACATGGTTTTACCATATATTTCATCGGGGGGTTCATTGATGCCTATGTAATTGCCAAGACTCTTGCTCATCTTTTTAACGCCATCAGTACCCTCTAATATAGGCATAAGCATAGCTACTTGAGGTTCTTGACCGTATTCCCTCTGAAGCGTACGGCCCATGAGTATATTGAATTTTTGATCGGTGCCCCCTAATTCTACATCAGCGGCTAAAGCTATAGAATCATATGCCTGCATGAGCGGATAGAAAAATTCATGTATCGATATAGGCTGTTGTGATTCCATGCGCTTTTTAAAGTCCTCGCGCTCCAACATACGTGATACAGTATACTTGGAGCAAAGAACTATAACATCTTCAAAGTTTAATTTGGCCAGCCATTCGCTATTAAAGCGTATTATAGTCCTCTCCGGATCCAATATTTTATATATTTGTTTTTGATAGGTTTTAGCATTTTCTAATACTTGTTCTTTGGTAAGCTGTTTGCGCGTTTCGGACTTACCGGTAGGATCACCTATCATACCTGTAAAATCGCCTATTATCAGGACTATTTGATGGCCGAGGTCCTGAAATTGTTTCAACTTTCGCAGCACTACGGTATGGCCCATATGTATATCGGGGGCGCTAGGATCCAATCCTAATTTTATTGTCAATGGTTTATTTTCTCGATGAGATTTTTCTAACTTTTTCCTTAGGTCTTCTTCGCTTATTATCTCAGCTACACCCTTTTTCAATATTTTCAGTTCTTCGTCGATGGTCATGGGTACATCCTTTCGTTTATTCTATAAACAAGCTTATTTTATATGACTACTTGGTCATAAATTCTGTGAGATACCTGAACAGTCATTATTTTATCATAATAAATTAGCAAATTCAAAAAATATTATTGAAATTTCTTTGGATATGAGTTATCATTAAAGCAGGAACTAGAAAATATAATTCTAGGGGGAATGATAAAGAATGCTGATGAGAAACTGCGCTGGTGGTGTAGTCTTCAATGACGACAAAGTGTTTTTGCTAAAGAATGACAAGGGCGAATGGGTATTGCCCAAGGGTGTGATTCGTAACGGTAATCTTGCGACAGAGGTGGCATTGCGCCGGGTGAAAGAAGAAGCCGGTATAGATGCTGAGATAATCTCGACGGCGGGAGAAACCTGTTACGAATTTTTTTCTATATCCAGACAATGCCCTGTATGCAATCAGATAACATGGTATATAATGCATGCCTTGGATGATAAGTACCATGTAAACAAAGAAGAGGGATTTACCGATGGTGGCTATTTTCCTGTCGATGAGGCCATAAGGAAGATAACATATAGCCAGGACAAATCTCTGGTAGGTCTGTCATATAAAAAGTATAAGGATTTGCTGCTTGCCGTTTCATAACATATGCAAGGAACATATAGGACCGTAAAAGATTATGCCAGGGAACAGTATGTGGTAAAGCGTTCCAAATTCATAGCATCGCTAAAACCCGTTTTAAACGAGGGCGAGGCGGTGGCGTTTTTAGCTGATGTGCGAAATGAGTTTTACGATGCCACCCATAATTGTTATGCTTACAATATATTAATTGACGGTTCGCCTTTATGGCGTTTCAGCGATGACGGCGAGCCGAGCGGTACGGCAGGTATGCCTATATTAAACGTTATCAAGCAGAGATCCCTTTCAAACGTTGCAATAGTGGTAACGCGTTACTTCGGAGGCATATTGCTTGGTGCAGGCGGGTTGGTACGGGCTTACTCACATGCTGCTGCCTTGGTTGTAGATGCGGCAGGTATAATGGAAATGCTGCCTGCCAAAAGGATATGTGTGATAACAGGTTATAATCTTCTAATCAGTATCCAAAAATTGGTGTCAACTTTTGAGGCTCAAATCGTGGGAACAGATTATGAAGATAAGGTGAAAATGTATATAATTGTTAAAACCGAGGTGATGGATAGGTTCATAAAATCTTTGCACGATATAAGCAAAGGCGATATAGATATACGCATAGAGAATGATACATACATGCATAACTAGCGGCTGCTCATAATGAAATGAGCAGCCGCTTTTTGTCGATTACATAAAAAGCGCGATAAGGTCAATAATAACGTATGTAGGAATCAAAGAGATAAAAAGAGGTGAATGCTATGGTTAGAGTTGGCCGTAAAATTGCGCTTTTTATTATATTGACGATTTTAATGGTTATAACTGTGTTTATAGCCATGGTACAGAATAACATTGATAAGAAAACATATTATGGGGCAGAGTTTGTATATGAACAACAACAGAAAATATTGCATTTTACCTAGTTTATGGTTGATAAACATTAAAAACATGGATGAAAAAGAAAGCGTTATATGCCAAAATAAACTGCCGCGGTCAGCGCATAGCGATAAAATAGCAGATGATAAATAGAAGAAAGGATGTGGGTTCTATGGATGCTGTTAAGCAACACCAACAAGAGGAATATCAGCAATTTATAAAGGATAAAATTCCTAAACCGAATTTACTGCGAAATGCTGTAGCGGCTTTTGTGGTAGGAGGGCTTATATGTGATGTTGGGCAATTTATAAGCAATTTTGGACAAAGCTATTTTAATCTGAATAAAGATGATACATCGGCTTTTACGGCTATAGTGCTGGTATTTTTAGGCGCTTTGCTTACGGGATTAGGTATATACGACCAAATAGGCAGATTTGCAGGGGCAGGTTCTGTGGTTCCTATAACGGGTTTTGCCAATTCAATAGTATCACCGGCTATGGAGTTCAAGAGGGAAGGCTATGTACTGGGTGTTGGAGCCAAGATGTTTATCATAGCCGGACCGGTGTTGGTATATGGTTTTTCCTCTTCGGTGGCGTTGGGTATATTGTATTTACTATTTTCGATATAAGGGGTGAAGTTTTTGGCTGCAAATAGCGTGGGCAAACAGACGGTGAAACTTAATAATACACCGTCCGTAATAGCTACGGCCAGTATCGTAGGTCCTAAAGAAGGCCAGGGACCGCTGGGGCAATATTTTGATAAAGTGTTGGATGATGATCTGTACGGCGAGAAGAGCTGGGAGAAAGCCGAAGCTAAGTTCTTTCAGGAGGCTGTGGAAAAGGTCATAGTAAAAGGGCACAGAGATAAGCAGGAGATAAATTACCTGCTTGGCGGTGACCTGCTCAACCAGCTTATATCGTCCGATTTCGCCGCTCGGCAGCTCGGGATACCGTTTTTCGGATTATATGGTGCATGTTCCACCATGTCAGAGGCTATGGCGCTGGGGGCTATGCTGGTAGACGGCGGTTATGCGGATAGTATAGTATGTGCCGCATCGAGCCATTTTTCAACGGCTGAGAGGCAATACAGATTTCCGCTGGAATTAGGCGTCCAGCGGCCACCTACAGCTCATTGGACGGTTACCGGTGCAGGCGCAGCTTTGGTTTCCAATCAAGGAGAGGGCCCTTATATAACAACGGTGACCGTCGGGAAGATTGTGGACATGGGCATAAAAGACAGCAATGATATGGGATCGGCTATGGCACCGGCGGCGGCTGATACCATAGTGACGCACTTTATGGATACCGGCCTTACACCGGATGATTACGATTTGATTGTTACCGGTGATTTGGGTAGATATGGAAAGGACATAACCGATGAACTTGTGAAAAAGGCCGGCTACGATATATCGGCTAAACATTTTGACTGCGGCGTAGAGATATTCAGCCCGTCACAAGATCCTCATGCCGGAGGGAGCGGCTGCGGTTGCTCGGCGTGCGTATTGTCAGCTTACTTAATACCGCATATGTGGGATGGAACATATAACAGCATGCTATTTCTGGCTACCGGAGCACTCCTTAGCCCGACTAGTTCCCAGCAGGGCGAATCTATCCCGGGTATAGCCCATGCTGTGTCTATTCACAGGACGAAGTGAGGCGATAGAATTATGGAATATGTCAGAGCTTTTATCGTAGGTGGCACTATATGTCTTATAGGGCAGATATTGATGGACACTACTAAGCTGACGGCAGCTCGGATACTCGTATTATTCGTAACAGCGGGGGTCGTTATGGCTGGCTTGGGCATATATGAACCTATAGTAGAATGGGGTGGAGCAGGTGCTACCGTGCCGCTGACGGGATTTGGTTATTCGTTAGGTAAAGGGGCTATTGAAGAGGTAAAAAAAGCTGGATTGTTAGGCGCTTTTACAGGAGGAATAAAAGCCACTGCCGGTGGTATAGCAGGGGCAGTGACTTTTGGATATATAATGGCGGTGCTTTTTAATCCTAAAACAAAGCCGTGAAATAAAGCCCGGAAACTCCCGGGCTTTATTTCAATGGGCATTATTTCTACCTCCTTCTACCTAGATTGTCTAGATTGTTATTGGGAAATAGCTTATCTAGCAAGCGATCATCCTCGTTCGTAGGCGGAGGCGTGCTCTCATCCGGAGAATTGCCTTCGTCCGGAGGCGTGCTCTCATCCGGAGGATTACCTTCATCCGGAGGATTGTTTTCATCCGGAGGTATGCTGTCGTCTGGAGGTATGTCCTCGTCCGGAGGCTGATCCTCTTCAGGCAGCGGGGGAATTATTATCTGTTGCTGCTGATCATACCATTCCTTCGTGTGTATATTGCATTGATTAGCCGGGTCCTCAGGATCTTTTAATTCATATTTGCTATCGGTTACCGTAGCTCTCTGACTGTCGCTCAACGCCGTATAATAGAGCGAGTTATCCGGCCGCTTTACCATGGCTTTTGTTTCAATGCTTTCCTCCGGACAGTATTGTGTGGCATATTTGCCGGATTCTTTGCATATCTGTACAGGCACATGCAGATCACACGATTCGGTCGGCTGGGTACCCCTGATAAAATACTCTGTTCTGACAGTAGAACCTCTGGGATCCTTGTAGCAGAGGTCTGTAGGCAGCTTGCCTGATACCGTGCATACCTTGACCTGTACGATACCACTTGGCGTTTCATCATATATAGGTTTATTTTTCAATTCATTGTGTATAGGCTGCATGAATGCCTTCCAGAGACCGCCGGCATTGCCGCCGCCGCTAGTTTTACTACCCATGGGCTTATTGTCATCGTGTCCCATCCATACGGAGGCCGAATAATATGGTGTAAACCCTGCAAACCATGCGTTGGTCAGGTCATCGGTAGTACCGGTCTTACCGGCTGACGTCATACCTTTTAATTTGGTAGCGGTACCGGTGCCCCTTGATACCACATCCTCCAACATATCGGTTAATATGAAGGAGGCCTGTTCGCTTAAGACTACATGCTTATCCCTTGATTTATCATCAATCAATATATTGCCGTCTTTGTCCTCAACTTTTGTGAATGGTAACGGTTCTATATATACGCCGTGGTTGGCTATAGCACCATAGGCTGCGGCCATCTCAAGGGGTGAGGCTCCTGCTGCACCCAGCGTAAGGCCGGCTGGTGTTTTCTCGCTTGGCAGAATGTTCAGGCCGAACTTGGTTACATAATTATAGCCGTTTTCCACACCTACATCTTGCATAAAAGCCCTTGCCGCTACGATGTTTATAGAATCCTCTATGGCTTTTCTCATAGTAGTGAGGCCCGTATATCCCCTTTCCCCATCGAAATTGCCAGGATATCCGCGCGATGACTGCCAGCCTGGTATAGGGGCAGGTATATTTTCATAAGTGGTGGCCGCCGTGGCCGTATGAAGATCTAGAGCAGGCCCATACACGCCGAGAGGTTTCATCGTAGAGCCAACGGGGCGTTTTAACTGATAGGCTCTGTTGAGAGCGAATCTTATATTATCTGGGTAACTTCTGCCTCCGACAAGTGCCTTTACCTGCCCTGTGTGATAGTCTATAATAACCGCTGCGGTTTGAGGCTGTATAGCTTTTGTTTCTTTACCCTCTTTGGATACGCCTGACAATAGCTTAGGATAATTCTTATATGAAGCTACTGCATCTTCCAGCGTTTTTTGCATTTTTGGATCGACGGTGGTATATATCTTAAGGCCACCTGTATCCATTACGGCATCTGCTTTTTCTTTAGCCTCGTCTTCACTTAGGCCCTCACCGACGAACTTTTCAGCTAATTTTTGTTCCACGCTTACCAAGGCATAATCGACGAAATAAGGCATGATCTGGTTGTTATATTTTTCATTGCTTTCCTCTTTGGATATAGTCTTTATAGGTTCGGCTAAAGCTTTGTTATATTCGGTTTCATTTATATATCCTAATTCATACATTTTGTATAGTACGGTATCGCTGCGCTCTTTTACAATATCAGCCTTATCGGTACGCCAAGGGTTGTATAAAGACGGATTTTTCGTAATACCAGCAAGTGTGGCAATCTCGCGCAAGCTGAGATCCTTTAATTCTTTACCAAAATAACCGTTGGCGGCGGCCTTAACGCCATAGAAAGAATTTCCAAGATCTATGGTATTTAAGTAAGAAGCAAGTATCTGATCTTTGCTATACTTTTTTTCAAGCTCCATAGCTAGATAGGCCTCTTGTATTTTGCGTTTATATGTTTGCTCAGACGATAGCATTGTATTTTTTATGAGCTGCTGCGTTATGGTGCTGCCGCCCGACACACTATCACCGGTCAAATTTGATATAAACGCTCTCGCTATACCCTTTATGTCTACGCCATTATGCTGAAGGAAGCGCTCGTCTTCTATGGCAATAAACGCCTCTTGCAAGTCTTTTGGGATATCAGAAATATCGACCCATTCCCGCCAAATAGCTCGGCCGTCCTGCACCCCATAGATTTTGGTTATAAGGTCCCCGTTGCTGTCATAAATAAATGACACTTGGCTCTGTTCACTTATTTTGGCTATGTCTAATGGCGGTGCTGCATCTACATAAGCTTTGCCTATGCCTATTACAGCACCTATGCCGGCTATTATGCCGATAAGTACTGTGACCATTAAGATCTTTAAGCTGGTCATAAATATCTTAAGAAACACATTCGGTTCTTTTTTCCTGGGCTCAAATGCATGATTTTTATTAACGGACTGACCTTTATGCTTTTGTGACCTCGGCTTTAAGGATGTGTCAGTGCCGTTATTGCTATAAGCCATCTTTTTACCTCCTGTTTTATAAAAGTTCAATACATATATTGGGCAGTAACAATGGCTGAATTTAAATACATTATATTATATCATATATGTCAATTCGTATAAATGAATTATAAGTTACAAAAGTTTTAATTTTTATTTAATTATATCCATGATTTGGCACATTAATTCTTAAATCCTTTACCTGATCCCAGGTTTTTGGTCATTCATTTCGCCTACGATGCGGCGGATGTGTATACCGGGCTGATATAAGGCACTATCAGTAGCCAACAGACCGACGTTGTTTAGATTCTCTTAATACCGTAAAGTGAAAAATACAGCCGGAAACATTGCATGTTAACAATGTATGGTATATAATGTATTGGAGAAGGCTCTCCGTTCATACAGCTTTCGGAATATAGGCTGACAGAGGGTTAAAACACGACGTAGTATGATATAAGTTGGAGTTGTCGTACATCCTAAAGAAGTATCTGTGTAGAGTAGGTATTACCTACCCAGCAGTAGTGGCGTTGGACACGCCGGAGATGTACCGATGGAACGGTCATCGTTTCATCGGGAATCCGAAGCTCGCCAATTTATTGGTGATGTAGTTCACAAAAGGGGAAAGATGGTCTTTTATGTATAAGGATCTGCAGGATTTTGTAAATGTATTGGAGGGAAAAGGGCTTTTAAAGCGGATAACAGTTGAGGTTGACAGTCACCTGGAGATAACCGAAATAGTTGACAGAGTGGTAAAAAGCGATGGGCCAGCTCTACTGTTTGAACATGTAAAAGGATCGCCATATCCTGTGCTTATAAATGCTTTCGGCAGCTATGAGCGTTTAAATCTTGCTTTAGAGATTGACAATCTGGATAGGATAGCCGACAGGATTTATGATCTCATGGATATGTCTAATTATATGGGTTTCATGAATAAATTGAAATCGGTTCCCAAGCTGGCCAGATTGGCTAGGGTTTTCCCCAAGAAAGTAGAGAGAGCTGTCTGCCAAGAGGTCGTGGAAGAACCGGATCTATCAAAACTCCCGATTTTGTGGTGCTGGCCTGAGGACGGCGGCCGTTTCATCACGTTACCTCTTGTTATAACTAAAGACCCCGAAACCGGGCAACAGAACATGGGCATGTATAGAATGCAGATATATGACGATAAAACCACGGGTATGCACTGGCATTTGCATAAGGACGGGCGCGAGATCTATGACAAATACAGGAAATCAGGCGGCAAGATGCCGGTCTCTGTAGCTTTAGGATGTGACCCGGCTGTTATATATGCGGCTACTGCACCGCTGCCTAAAGAGATAGATGAGATGATCTTTGCAGCCTTTTTAAGGGGTGCGCCTCTGGACATAGTGAAGAGCAAGACCAATGATATATATGTGCCAGCCAATGCTGAGTTTGTGCTGGAAGGGTATGTGGATACGGAGGAATTAAGAGAAGAAGGACCATTTGGGGATCATACGGGCTATTATTCGCTTAAGGACTTTTATCCGGTATTTCATCTGACCTGCATCACCCGCCGGAGCAAGCCCATATATCCCGCTACGGTAGTAGGTAAACCGCCTATGGAGGATTGTTATCTGGGCAAAGCTACCGAAAGGATATTCCTACCGCTTATAAAGCTATTGTGCCCTGAGGTCATCGATATGAATTTTCCTTTGGAAGGCGTTTTTCACAACTGCGTTATCGCATCTATAAAGAAGCGTTATCCGGGTCAGGCTAAGAAGGTCATGCATGCCTTGTGGGGGATGGGACAGATGATGTATACCAAGATGATCGTGATAGTGGATGAGGACGTAGACCCGCATGACCTTTCAACAGTGGCGTGGAGGGTCTTTAACAACATAGATGCTCAGCGGGATGTAGTGGTGGTAGAGGGGCCGTTGGACGCATTGGATCATGCGTCGCCTATGCCTTTTTACGGCCATAAAATGGGTATAGATGCCACTAAAAAATGGCCGGAAGAAGGCCACGTACGCCCATGGCCGGATGATGTGGTCATGGATGAAAGCATCAAGCGATTGGTAGATGAAAAATGGCATGAATATGGTATTTAATAAGCTCAGGCAGTATGCTGAGATGGTGATGTTTTCTCATACGCTATTTTCATTGCCTTTTGGCCTTATGGCCATGCTTTGGGCGGCTGACGGTTTGCCCTCGTTTCGCGTTGTTTTTTGGATATTAGTAGCGCTGTTCGGCGCCAGAAACGGTGCAAATGCGTTGAACCGGCTTATAGACAAAGATATAGATGCAACTAACCCAAGAACGGTATCCAGGCATTTGCCGAGAGGGCAAGTAAAGCCATATGAGGCAGCAGCGGTGGCCGCAGTCTGTTTTGCGCTTATGGTATGGGCAGCTTATGAGCTTAATCCTTTATGCTTTATGCTATCCCCTGTGGCTATTTTGCTGTTTGTGTTATATTCGTATACCAAACGGTTTACATGGGCCTGTCATATAATATTAGGCATAGCTTGCGGCGGAGCGCCGGTAGGTGCATGGATGGCGGTTACCGGCAGCATAGGATGGCCATCGCTAGTATTGGGTGCTGTCGTGATGCTGTGGGTAGCTGGTTTTGACGTAATATATGCTACGCAGGATGTGGACTTCGATAAAGACTTCGGCCTTTTCTCTATACCTGTCAAGTTTGGTATAAAGAATGCTTTGCTCATTTCAACTGTATTCCACATAATAGCTTTGGTTCTTCTGCTTTATCTGTTCTTTTTGTTGGAACTGGATTGGCTATATCTTATTGGAATAACTTTGGCAGCAATCTTGATATTTATAGAGCATAGAATAGTATCGCCCGACCATTTGGAAGAGGTAAAGATAGCATCGTATAGCATAAACCAGATAGTTAGCGTTGTGCTGTTCATATTTACGGCGGCCGATATGTTTCTTTTGAGGTGATGATTATGAGCAGGTATATAGTGGGGATAACCGGTGCCAGCGGCAGCATATATGGCATCAGATTAGCAGAAGAACTTTTAAAAAAAGGCGATGAAGTGCACCTTATAATGACGGATAACGGACGCATGGTTACAGCGCATGAGACGGGCTATGCCGCAGATACGTTAACAGCTCATTTGAAGGAATATGGCGGCAAATTGAGAAGCTATGACATAAACGATCTCTTTGCGCCTGTAGCCAGCGGTTCATTTAAGGTCGACGGTATGATAGTAGTGCCGTGCTCTATGGCTGCTTTAGCGCGCATAGCCACAGGTATATCAGGGAATTTACTGGAGAGGGCGGCTGATGTATGTATGAAGGAAAGACGCCGCCTGATACTGGTGCCCAGAGAAACGCCGCTAAATTCGATACATCTGGGCAATATGCTGGCATTGAGCCAAGCCGGAGCGGTTATACTGCCCCCTATGCCAGCTTTCTATCATGGGCCGCAATCGATTAGTGATGTTGTGGATTTTATAGTTGGCAAGATATTGGATAATCTTGGTATAGAAAATGATCTTTATAAACGATGGAATGGAGGATTATGATCTATGAAACGGTGGTTGACATTATTTATGGTATCGGTGATATTGCTATCTTTTACAGCGTGTTATGCTGATGAGGGCAGCTCTTCCAGCGCCTTGGAGCCTATAAGTATAGGCGTACTACCTGATGTAGATTCCATACCGCTCATTATAGCGGATAAGAACGGATATTTCAAAGACGAAGGCGTAGAGGTAAACATACAACAGTTCAAAAGCGCACCGGATAGGGATAGCGCCTTACAAAGCGGCAAGATAGACGGGGCGGTATCGGATATATTGGCAGCGGCCTTTGCCAATGACGGCGGGTTTAATGTAAAGATAACCTCTTTAACCAATGGAACCTATAAATTATTGGTCAATAAGGATAAAGGCATAAGCGATGTATCGGCACTGAAGGATAAGAGCATAGCCATCTCTACAAATACCATCATCGAATACGTTACAGATAAGATGCTGGCTGAAGGTGGCTTAAAACCCGAGGATGTCCATAAAGTAGCTATACCGCAAATCCCGACGCGGTTGGAGATGCTTCAAAACGGCAAGATAGATGCCGCGACATTGCCTGATCCGTTGGCCAGCGTGGCTGTTAAGAACGGAGCAGTGTTGTTAAATAGCACCGATAAGCTGAATATAAACCCCGGCGTATTGTTGTTTACAGCGGATGCCATAGATAAAAAGGCGGACAGCATCGAAGCTATGTATAGGGCATATAACAAGGCGGTCGAATATTTGGGCAAGGAGCCGGTATCAAGCTATGTTGATGTACTCATAAACGATGTAGGATTCCCCGAGGATATAAAAGACAGCATATCGCTCCCAAAGTATGAAAAGGCGACATTGCCCAGCCAAGAGGACTTTGATGGCGTTATAACATGGCTGACGGACAAAAAGCTCATAAAAAATGCTTATAATTTCGATCAGTTGGTGGAAAAGCGTTTTGTGAGGTAGCCATGATATCTATAAAGGGGCTGACGGTAAAGTATGAGACCAGCGGCGGCATTGTGACGGCTTTATCCGATATCGATATGAGCATAGCCGACGGTGATATAGTGGCCATCATAGGACCGTCGGGTTGCGGCAAGTCAACTCTACTGCATGTATTGGCTGGTATTATAGGCGATTATGAAGGGCAAGTGCTCATCAAAGGGCAGCCGGTAAATCCTAGAGAGCAGCGCATAGGGCTTATACTTCAGGATTACGGTCTGCTTCCTTGGAAGACGGTTTATGAGAATGCCGTATTGGGATTAAAAATAAAAGGCGAGGTTATAGACCAAGTGTATGCCGAATATATTTTGAAACGCTTAGGTCTGGCGGATATGGCATCTAGATATCCGAATCAATTGAGCGGCGGGCAAAGGCAGCGCGTAGCCATAGCCCGCTCATTTATATTAAAACCTGATCTTTTGCTGATGGATGAACCATTCTCCGCTCTCGATGAGATAACAAGGGAAAGCATGCAGGATCTTTTTTTGGATATATGGAGGCAGTATAAAGTATCGACGTTGTTTGTGACCCACAGCATTGAGGAAGCCATATATGTAGGCCATCGAATAGTGGTATTGACGCCGTCGCCAGGCAGGATCCAAGATAGGATAGACAATCCTCTATTTGGAATGGACGATTTGAGATTATCCGATGATTTCTATCATATCAATATGCAGATACGCCGCATGCTCAAGGAAGACGGAGCGCATTTTTATGAAGCATAAGCGTATAAATCGCCTTTTGGCATTAGCCGCGCTGCTGGCGGCATGGCATATACTTTCGGTTATATGGCGCACACCTATTATACCGTCGCCGTGGGCTGTCTTTAATGTATTTTTCGAAATATTCTTTTCTAAATTGGCTGTTCATGCTTTGTACAGCATGTGGCGAATAGCGGCGGGCATAACGTTGTCGTTGATCATAGGTATCCCCTTTGGCCTATGTATGGGCTATTTCGAAGGCTTTGACAGGCTGTTTTCACCGGTGGTGTATTTCTTATATCCTATACCGAAGATCGCGCTATTGCCGGTAGTTATGCTTTTAATGGGCTTAGGTGAGGCATCCAAGATAACCATGATAGTTATAATCATCGTTTTTCAAATAATAGTTACGGTTAGAGATGCCGTGAAAAGTATACCTAAAGAGATGTATTACTCGCTCATCTCATTAGGCGCACGGCGCAGCGATATATTTAAGAATATAATTATTCCGGCCAGTTTACCTGAAGTAGTGACATCAACACGTGTCGGATTGGGCACGGCTATTTCGGTGCTCTTCTTTACCGAAACTTTTGGCACCGAATACGGCATAGGCTATTTCATCATGGATGCGTGGATGAGGGTGAATTACCTTGAGATGTACTCTGGTATAGTAATGCTCAGCGCCATAGGCTTTGTTGTTTTCTCTGCTATAGATGCGGCAGAATACCGGTTATGCCGCTGGAAATAATGCCCGGCTATGCTTGAACAACGGCATGCTTGCCGCGTATAGCCGATGTTATACTGCATGGTATATGTGAACTACATCGCCAATAAATTGACGAGCCTCAGATTCCCGCTGAAACAATGTCCATTTCATCAGTACAGCAGATAAGCTACCGTAGCTGTTATCAGCAATCAACTGGTAGCTATAACGCATAGCTACCAGTTGGGAGATATGGTACACTAAATATGCTTACAAAATTAATTATAGAGCTTACCATATACCTATGTAATTCAACCAATTACGGATGAAAGTGGAACTTACTATTACGCAAGAGTATTAGAATTAGACGGTTGCCAAAGCACCGGGGATACCTTTGAAGAGGCGTATGAAAGCATTAGGGAAGCTATGGAAGGATGGCTGAAAGTAAAGCTAGAGCATGGGGATCCAATTCCTGAACCTATTGGAATGAATCTTTCAGCGGAACGTTTATGATCCGGCTTCCCAAGAGCTTGCATAAGAGACTTGCTATAGAGGCTAAAAAAGAAGGCGTGTCCCTCAATCAATACGCATTATATAAGTTGAGTAAATAAAGATTTAATAAGAGCTTGTAAAAAGTTTCTATCCTTTATAAAGGGGAACTTTGATATTAGGACACTCGTAGGATTTTTCTAAATACCGTTTAATATGGGGGAGAAACAGGCTTACTCCCGACTAACCCTTACGGATTAGTCATACCATGATATCTTTGGAGGGATTAAAAGCAGCCTCGTTTCCGTTCGTGCCATTGTACAGCAAAACCAGCTCCGCTACGTTTGCGGTAATCGGTTAGTTTATGCGGTAGCTCTGCCCCAGCGGCCCCGGCCTCCTCCAAGGGACAGAAGATGGACACGGGCTTTACAGGCTCCACGGATGGGAGGCGTTGTCAGTGTCCTCCTGTTGAAATTTATTTTTTATTGCTTTCATCCAGTAATAGCGTGCTCCAATTACCGACGTCAGCAAGCATATAGATTGCACATAAACATCATAGCTCTTATATTGAATAAGTACAGGTAACAAGAAATAGAGTACGATAAATACAATTAGCGTAATAATTCCTCACTTCAATTCTTCTCTCGTTTTTTCCTTTCTACTCCAATATTTTACTGTTTTTTATTTTTGAAGCGTAGTTTTCTTTTGGATATCCACATGATAGTAACGCCAGAAATAATTAAAATGATAAAAATAGCTAAGAGCGCTTGCAAGCGATATTCTTGAATAAATGCACCAAAGTCATAGCCAAGCACATCTCCGCCGCCATAATAGCGAATAGATCCATCGGGTAAGGTCTCTTTTTTTGTAACATGCACCTGTATCATTGTAGATAAAACAAACAAGGTTATGCTTCCAATGCACCCCATAGCAGAACAAACAGCACCTAAAATAAATTGTATAGTAGAGTGAAATTTATTCTGCAAAACAACTGAATTGTTTTGCACCGCAGGTATGTCATTTTCACTGCTTATCTCATCGTTTAGCAGATAATCAATCGAGACACTGAACAATTTACTGAGGCGCATTACATTTGCTGTGTCTGGTAAAGATTCGCCTAATTCCCATTTGGAAATAGCCTGTCTTGATACTTCTAACTGTTCAGATAATTCCTCTTGAGATAACCCTTTTTGTTTTCTTAAAAGTTGGAGTTTCTTTCCAAATGTCATAATAAACACCTCCTATTCCATGTCTGTATTTTAATATTTATAGTGGTTGCACTCTACCAAGCAGACACGGAAACTCCGCAACTATAAGTTGCGATCCTTTTGACGATCAAATAAAATTTTTCTAAAACCACAAGGGACAGATAAGCCCTTATCTGTACCTCGTATTAAGTTAGCCCGAAGTGTAATATGCCGAATAGACGAATCCGGCACGATAATAGCCACCAGTGATGGAAACACGATAAGGTTTGACAAAAACGTATCGCTGGTCAAGCCGCAAGCCCCACCAGCCAGCAAACCCGCACAGCCCGAATCGTCTGATACGACAAAGACTCCAACCGGAACAGTTATTGTTGCTCCGGCTAAAGAAAAAGCAGAACTTGCTCCAAGCCAGAGCAAGGATAACAAAATAATTGCAGGTGCAGGAACCGTGACGCTTCGCCGCGGATAAATCCACACGGTTTCTTTGGGCACCTGTGCGTACGCGTCTTTCACAGTACTTGCAGCGTAGCCGCTACTATATTGAAAGCATAATGCGACGGATACCTCGGGCGGTGCCTGTCCGTACCTGCTGTCATACCTTATTCGGCTTCCTGGGCAGCAGGCACACCTATCGTTTTGAAGCTGTTTCTTGACTATTTTAGGTTTTGCAAGGGTTTTCTCCAGCGGTATATGCAAGCTGATTCCATTATGAGTGATGGCCGCTTTAGGGCTTCCAGCTGTCCAGCTATCATCCCATGCCGGTCCGCTGTAACGGTATTTTACCCATCGCCAATTTTACCCATCGTACAGATAGAGCATAATAGCGTTATCAATCCAGCGGTACATCCCGGCATAGAATGTGGTATTGAAGTTATATTGTCTTGGGGGAACCGGAGGACGCTGAGTGTATTTCTTGCCATTAGCTTCAAATCTGGCTTTCTCTTTATGCCACTTTTCAAGGTTTGTATAAAACGAGCTTGCAATGCCAAGAGCCGTATTAATAGCCGCCCTGCGGAACATGGCCGGTATATAATCTGAAACCTGCTCTAGCGGTATAACGGGCGATGGATTATCTTTGGTACGTTGGGTTAACCTTTCTAATACCGTTCCAGGCTTCAATATATTTTTGATATTTTTGAATATTGTTTATTCCATTCATATTTTACCATAAAACGATAAGATAATCAACGGGCGAAAGCCAACGATAAACCTGCCTTTTTGCCCCGGCCTAAAGCCCAATAACTTGCGGCAGGTTCCAAAACAGGTCAAGGCCGGGAACACAGCCAGCATAAAAATACAGGGAACACCGGGGGTTGAGTATGACATAGACTATATTCATCCGACCCAAGCAGTGCCGCAGGGCTTGAGCTAAAAACAGCAGGCTCAGACGGCAAAGTAACATGGACATGGAAAGTAGGCACTCGTACCAAACCAGGCACATATGCGATAACCATAGAAGGCTCTCGAAAACTAACTGGGAATTCAATATATTTCCAGCATAACCTGTGTAGCTTTCGTAATAGGGCCTAACAAGTTAAGACATAAACGGTCGGGCTTTTAACATAGATTTTAAACGCTTTCGGAGTTTCCGAAAGTACTCATGTAAGAAGATTGGAGATGATTCCGTTGGGTGATTATTAGATGAATAGCAAACAAATAATGCGAGAAAATAGGGAATGTGAGCGACAACTTGCTACAACTTAGTAAATAATGTAGACATGCTTGATAGTAAAGATAATAGTATGCAAAAAGTACGTCAATTTTTTGATCTTTCTTATGAAACCAGTGAGATTTTCAATGTCATCAGTTAT
>NZ_JAIHAU010000015.1 GCF_020054945.1 Mahella sp. | reverse complement strand
GTAGCAGACCTTGTTAAAACCAAATGTATTCTTGATAATATGAAATGGATGCTCAACCTTAGCTCGTACTGAAAATTTCTGATGCTCAATATAACAAAACCAGGCGCGGCCAGGGCCTTCCGCTAATCCTTTTGTTTTCCCAGATCGTTGGTTAATACGGTAATCGATTTTTGACTTGTGTTCGTCTTCAATGATTTCCGGACGCTCGTCATTCCCAAAATATCCGGCATCGCCATATACCACTTCGTCGTCTGGCCTGATGAGATTTGCTGCTTCTGTCACATCATGAACGTTTGCGGCTGTTGCTGTAATGCTGTGAATATAGCCAGTGCCCGCATCCACTCCCATGTGACATTTCATGCCGAAATACTACTGATTACCCTTCTTGGTCTGGCACATCTCGGGATTACGGCTTTTTGAAACGTTCTTTGTCGAAGATGGTGCGTTGATAATCGTTGCGTCAACAACGGTGCCACCTTTCATTATGTGACCGCAATCCTCGAGGCAGCGATTAATTGCATCAAAAAAAGCCTTGCCAAGTCTGCTTTCCTCGATCAGGTGCCGGAAGTTAAGCAGCGTAATGGCATCAGGCACTTGCTCTGTCATGAAATCTATACCCATGAACTTACGCATGGCATAGCTGTCATAGATGGCATCCTCGACACCCTAATCTGATAGATTAAACCATATTTGCAGTAGATACATCCGCAGCATTTTTTCTATGCCCATCGGTGGACGACCGCGTTTTCCTTTTCGCATATTCTATATCTGAAAATGTCTGCTGCTTCATCGCATTTTTTCTCCTTGTTATTTCTTACTTATATTTTACCACTTTTATAAGACAAACGCCATTAAATCAGTGTTTCCTTAGAATAAAGTTTCTCTATGACGGGGTGCACACTATTCAAGTTAAGAAGGTATAATTTAGAGATTGAACCTTCTAACCTAAGCACCCTGTCTCTCTCAACATTAAAGAAGTCAGGCAAAGTTGACAAAATATACTGTTGATAATCCATATGAAACTGCCAGTTACGCAACATAATAAAACCTCCCGGAATCGAAATAATAGTAAATAATACCATCCATTTCGATTATAGGGCGGTTTCGAAAAAGTCAAGATAGAATGCATCCATAAATGGGATATGCTAGGTAAAAGTGCAAAGAAAATTTTTTAAACAAAGTGTATAGACAAATGCAGAAATCAGTCGCAGGTAATAATTAACTGGAAATAAAAATGGATATATATGGTGAACGTTGGAGGTAAGACATAAACAGTCGAGCCTTTAACATAGATTTTAAGCGCTTTCGGAGTTTTCGAAAGTACTCATCTGATATTAAAGGAGGGCATAAGCTCATAGAAATGCTTGATGAAAAACATCATGAGACAGTAATAGACAAATGTGAAGTTTTAGAAGCCGATAAAGGTTATGATGACAGCAAACTGATAGAAAAGCTGTGGAATGAATATAATATCAAGCCGGTAATAGACATACGGAATATGTAGAAGGATAAAGAAGAGACACGACAGCTAAAAGATTTTGAGAACGTGGTATACGACTACAAAGACAGCGTATATTGTTACTGTATGAAAACAAGTGAGCGGAGGGAGATGGTAAACGGCGGCTTTGAAAAAAACAGGAACACGCTTAAAAAACTTTGTCCTGCAAAATGCTATGGGCTTGAATGCAAACATATGGAAGAATGTTGTATAAAGCGGGGCATAAGGATACCCTTAAAAGAAGATCGCAGGATATTTACACCCATTGACCGTTCGAGCTACAAATGGGAAAGAGAATATGACAAACGGACGGCTGTAGAACGAGTAAACAGCAGGTTAGATGTATCATTCGGGTTTGAGCATCACTACATACGTGGTAAGAAGAAGATGGAGATAAGATGTGGATTAACACTATGCGTGATTCTAACGATGGCCGTTGGCAGGATAAAAGAAGGCCGGATGAATGATATGAGGAGTTTGGTTAAGAGCGCATAATAAGCGTATATAATCCACAAACAGAAGAGAATCTGCAGAATTATCCCATGGGCAAAGAAGCGAACCATTGGGAGGAGGTGAAATCTGCCCATTTTTAAGGTGGTAATGGACAAAAACATAGTGTCAAATACAATTTAAGGCAGCGAGAAAGCTATAATATGAGCATGATAAGGTAAAAAAACAAATTTTATCGAACGACAAGGCTAATGCACTGTCTGGCTCCAAACGAAAAATATGTACAGCGCAAATAGCTCGATTGGAAAAGCTCTATACATAATTTATATCTTGTGACATACTTAATAAATATCACGTTTTCTATTCAGTCCATGTAAGAGCAGCAGCGATAAACCCCCGCAGGCTAACAAACTGCACAGACTGATAACAAACTGTACAGTCGTTGTTTCATAATAGCCTGCCACACAAAAGGCCGCGGTAATGGGATAGATAAAACGCATTGTACTTTGCCCGATAAATAGGCCGAGGAACGAATACATTTCAGCGAATATCAGCGCAAGCCAATATCCCTTTTTTAGCCCATACACAACGGCTATAACAGGCGATACAGCGACAAACAGACAAATCCCTTCCAAGAGATATATTTTTGCAAAGCCAAGCACCATACCAAAATCAAGCAAAGAGATATGAAGTGCCGCTTCCACAGTCAATGTAACCACAAACAGGAAAGTATACAGCACAACAGAAAAAATCGACGTGATAATCAGCTTTGCCCGTATTAAATTAGAAATACTGACGGGAACAAGGACAAGGGATTTCATGGTATCGTCCTGATCCTCTCTGCAAATCATGTAGCTTCCCATAAGGGCAATAATTGCGGGGAATACATACAGGCTCCCCAAGGATTGTGTCGCGGTCATATACCATGTAGCTTTGTCTATGTAACGATGGCCGTAATATTGAAACTGTCCCTGCATAAATACGATAAATGTAACCATGATAGCGGAAAATACAGCAATCCATAGAATCTTTGAGCGTTTCAGCTTTAATCTTTCCGCCCATAATAATGTTCTCATTTCAATCTACCTACTTTCCTTTGCTCAGGGCAATCCTCGCCCAAATCGTTGAGGCTATTCCCCATATGCCGATACATAAGAAGGCTTTGCCCAAATGTACCGGTTCTTCCATAACAACTCCCGGAATATTCCGCATGATAATGGCTGTCGTGCTTGAAAGAGGATGAATGTACATATTCACCATGAGCAGAATAAAGCCAAGGAACGTATAAACGATGGTCACGCATACTGGCAGGATATATCCTTTCTGTGAAGCAGCTACGGCAAGCACGGGTAACATGGCAAAAGGCGTTAAAACCCCGACTTCCAAGCATTTAATAAGAAGAAAAGAAACGCTATCGTTTGTAAATACAATCATCCCCGGTAAAACCCCGGCCAGAATGGAGCTAACTGCTGTAAGAAGCATGAAGCAGAGGGAATAAACCAGTACAATCATAAATTTACTGAAAAAGTACCCCATTTTGCTGACAGGAATAATCCATAGCTCTTTTAACATATCATTTTGGTTTTCGTCGTACATCAGCATAGTACAGAGCATTCCCAGCACAAAGGGAAGGATAATCCAAGGCGTATAGGAAAGGGCCGTCCATTTGTAAAACTGCATGGGCATGATTTCTATCGTACTTAACGCACCAAAATAGAATATGGCAACAAGAGGCATAAGCAATGCAGCAAGGAGCATCAGCCAGACAAATTTTCTGCGCCGGAGCTTTAGGAACTCCGTCTGAACAAGATTAAGCAATGCCTTCTCCCCCTGTGACTTTTCTGAAATAATCCTCCAGCGTATCATTGCAAAGCTGTGAGCTGGTTACAGAAATGCCCTCCATTATAAGCGTTTTGTTGATTTCAGCCATATCAAGGTCTGTGTCGTAAAGCCGCAGTGTATGGTCATCCTGTACCGAGTATTCTTTCACATGGAACATGCGTTCCAGCACCAAAGTGGCCTTTGCCGTATCGGAAACTTGCAGCAGGATATACTTGCTGTTTTTCTTTTGAAGCTCGGCCAAGCTGTTTTCTTCCAGTAAAACGCCGTTATGAATAATCCCGATGTCATCGGCCAGCAAAGAGATTTCCGAAAGAATATGACTAGAAAGCAGAATCGTCTTCCCCCGTTCTACGCATAAGTCCCGGATAAAATTCCTGACTTCGGCAATACCGATAGGGTCAAGGCCATTTGTGGGTTCGTCCAGCATGAGAAGCTCAGGGTCATGCAGAATGGCGTTAGCAATTCCAAGGCGTTGTTTCATACCAAGGGAATATTTACTGAAAACTTTTTTGTCATTATAGGGCAAACCCACAACTTCAAGGGCCTCCTTAACGGCGTTCGGTTTTGAAATTCCCCGCAATTTCGCAAAGATTTCAAGGTTTTCCGTTCCCGTCAGATTAGGGTAAAAGCCTGGCGTTTCGATAATCGCCCCAATGCGGGGATAAATACGTTTTTCGTTGCCTTTAATGTTTTGACCGAAAACATAGACTTCTCCAGAGGTAACAGAAGTAAGCCCTAAAATCAATTTCATAATTGTGGTTTTACCCGCTCCATTCCGGCCAAGCAACCCGTAAATGCGGCCCTTCTGTACATGAAGGTTTACTTTATTTATGGCTGTTTGCTCCCCATACACTTTCGTCAACTGCCGAGTCTCAATTATCAAATTATCCATTTTAATTTCCTCTCCTAACTGTTTTTCCAGATAGTGTAATTGTATAAATTCCCATTGCTGTCATAATTGATAAATACCTTAAATCTTCTTTCCCACAGGGAATTACAAACTCTATCCGCATTTGCACCGTATGCTCCGGGCAATAGCAGGACACTTCCGGTTCGCCGTCCTCCGGCCTTTGTTACAGTATCGTCCCAGGCATCATGAATGGCCTGAATAATGGCATCTTCATCGGGCGCATCCGATGGCTCAACCGCTTTTTGGCAAGCGGATAAAGAAAACATCATTAGTACAAACAGCAACAATAAAATAAACTTCTCCATAATTTCCTTCCGTTCAAAGGTTTTGCTTTTTGAGTGCGATGACTGAAAGCACGCTGGATACTATACCGACGATTACCATGTTGATCAGGCATACTCCATATTCGGAAATGGCTGATGTCCCCTCTACCACTTGTGACAAGCTGTACACCATATCCGCTGCCATCGGGGAGGAAAAGCTGTAAACACATAATGCGCTTGCCAGAGGGTGAATCCCCATGAGGGGGGCGGGTAGAATGATGACAGGGAGCAGATACAGCAGGGTTGCCCCAATCGGCAGGAGATAGCTTTTCCCCAAGACGGCCAGAAAAACGATGGGCAACACAGCAAGGGGAACAAGGACGCCGCCCTCCGCAAATAAAACGAACGCCTGCCGGATAGTTTGCATATTCAGATCTGGAAAACCTCCAGCTATAAATCCGCCCAATACGGTAAGTATATAGGTATATAAGCACAGCCCCAGGGATAGCAAAAACATCGTGATAATTTTAGAAAGATAGAGCTGTCCTTTGGAAACAGGAATAATCAGCAATTCTTTCAATGTGTTATTTTTATACTCATCAAAGAATAATGAGGTTGCAAACATGCCCAGTACAATAGGAAGAAAAACCGTTGCAAGGTTTTTGAAAGCCATCGTATATAAATCTCCGAAGCTGTCCATATAGCTACTGCTTCTGGAAATGCTGCAGGCCCGTTCAACTGCTATAACTGCAAGCAGCGTTGTCAAAATAAAGGTGCCCAGCATCATTTTTTTGCGTTTCAGTTTTAATATTTCCGTCTGGATAATTGTCCACATAGCTTTTTCTCCTTTCCACTTTTCAGTATAACACGGAAACCTTGCCGAAACCTTGGCGAATTCTTGCTTATTTCTTGTTTTAAAAGAGAAAAGCCCTGTATCGTTACAGAGCTTTCGGAAGTGATATGCTAAATGTTGTGCCGCCATACGGCGGGCTTTCCGCTTTAATCGTGCCGCCGTGTACGGCGACAAGTTCCTGAACAATAGATAGCCCAAGACCGTTTCCAATGCCCCCACGGGATTCGTCCCCCTGATACAGCCGTTCAAAAATATGGAACAAATCCTTTTCGGGTACCCCTTTGCCGTTGTCCGCTACAATGATAGTTGCTTGTTTTTCATCCTCTGAAATGTGGACGGATACTTTATTGCCTCCGCTATGCAAAAGGGCATTTTGAAGCAGATTATTGAGTATGCGTGTATATGCGTTGCGGTCTAAACGTATGCTGTATTCCGCATCAGGAATGTCTATTTCGTAAGTAAACTGTTTGTCCTCCAGCGTGGGTATCCAGTCTGCCAAAATATAGCGGGAAAGCTCGTTCAAATCACAGATTTCAAATTGGAATATCTGCTCTCCGGCATCCAACTTCACCCACTCAAACAGGGATTCTATAAAGTCTTTCAGGTGATAGGCCTTGTCTAGAGCTATGTTGATATATTCCTCTTTTTCCTCTCCCATTACGATTTTTCCCTGTATGGCCTCCAAGTAACCGACTAAAGAGGTCAAAGGCGTTTTAACATCATGAGAAAGGCTTGTCATAAGACGTTTATAGGCTTGCTCCGATTGTTTCAGCCTGACAAGCTGTGCCTGATCGCCCGCAGCGATTTCATTGATGTTGTAACAAATCATCTTTGTCAGATCGTTTTTTCTTGCAAGGATACGGCGGTTGAGGTTCCCTTTTTTTATATCTTCCAGTGCGTCATTGATAATAGAAAGCTGTTCCCTGACACGGCAGAGTCTTGTTGCAAGATAGACAATCACACAGATACATAAGAGAGTGGAAAAAAAGAAAATAAGCGTCCAGTCCATTCGCTACGCCTCCTTATTAAAGCGATAGCCGACGCCGTGCACGGTCAGAATATAAAAGGGGTGTTCCGCATCCGGCTCAATCTTTTTCCGCAGCTTGCTGATAAAGGACATAATGTTATTATCGTCAAAGGCATATTCGTCCTTCCAAACCTGCGTATAAATCTGTTTTTTCGTAAATACGCGTCCTTTGTTAGAAGCCAGAAACGCCAGCAAATCAAATTCCTTGCCTGTCAGGTCAACCAATTCTCCATTGATGCAGACAGTCCGGGTTTCCTTATCAATCACCATATTCTTGAGGTTGATAATATCCATCGGCGTAGCCTGATTAAATGTTGTGTATCGACGGATCAGGGACTCCACGCGCGCCATCAGCTCGTTAATGCTGAAAGGCTTTGTCAAATAATCATCCGCGCCCAGTCGCAGGCCCGTCACCTTATCTATCTCATCTCCCTTGGCAGTCAGCATAAGTACGGGAATCGTACTGCTTTTTCGTATTTCGGATAACGCCTGAAAACCGTTCATACCGGGCAGCATAACATCCAAAATCACAAGGCAGTACTCATCGTTTTGTTCTGTGATTTTTGCCAGCCCCGTCCTGCCCGTATAAGCAATATCAGCTTCCAATCCTTCCTGTGTGACACATTTTTTCATCAATGCACAAAGTTCCGTATCATCATCTATGATTAAAACTCTATTTGGCATGTTTTTTCCTCCCGTATCTCCTGTCTGCCGGTTTGGCGGCATCTTTAGGAATCAGCCATGTATTCCCCATTTTTGCGGCACCGTCAATCCGGCCGGAGGTACAATGATAAAGTACCGTTCTATCGGTAACGCCCCATTTAGCGGCAGCTTCTTTCGTTGTTATATAATCCATAATCATTCCCTCCAATGCTCTTATTATATTTCTTTTGTCCGAAATATACAAGGCTACTTATAGAGAAGGCATAACCTAAGTAGTATATGCGATTAATTCCAGATGTGAGTTTCTGCACGTGTGGTTTGATAGCCATACAATTGGTGGTTTCGTACGTATGGTGAATTTACGTAATGGGCTCGTCAGCATGATACAAGATGTTGCATTATTTATTATTAGCTTTTAGCAGACTGCTATAGTCTGTGTCTGTATTTGCCAATTGTATATATGTACCAGCTTTGATTATTTCACCATTTTCCATTAAAAAAATCATATTGGCATCTTTAATGGCTGGAAGTCTGTGGGTAATTATTATTTGTGTGATCTGCCTTGACTTCATGTTATCATATATTTTACTCTCCGTTATTGCATCCAATTGGTTTGTACCTTCGTCGAAAACTACTATTTTAGGTAAATTAATAAAAGCACGTGCAATTGCTAATCTTTGCCGTTGCCCTCCAGATATATTACGGCCATTCTCACCAATAACCGTATCATATCTCAGAGGCATTTTCCCGATTTCTTCATCAAAACAAGCCAATTTAGCAGCATTTTTTATTTCTTTAATAAATTTGATTAATTTTTCCCTTGGAAAAAAGTTCCATGTTAACCGATGGTGTACTTTGGCTTTCGCAATTTATAAAAGTATTGGGTACCGTACTTATAAAGTCAACAGTTGCTGTATCCCCACAAGCTGAAAAAAGAGTTGTTATTATTATCAGCATAATTAAAACCAATGGACGTCTTGTTGTTTTCATAGATTTCTCCTCTTATTTATATTTTTATATTGACTCTCAAAACCTCATTTCTGTTTTTTTGTATATAGCCCAAGCACCTTAGAATAAAATACATATTAAAGCCATGGAATAACCAATCCTTTGTGCATAAAGCGGTCCAGTTTATAATCGTGTAGCATCCATATAATATCAGTACGTAAGCAAGTTGTAAATATTATACTTAAAGTTGCATGTTTCGTCAATATATTATTTTCCATTGTAGGGATAAAGCATGAAAATTTACAGCAGATACTTCACTCCCTTCCGAAAGCCATATATTTGCTTCTGTTTGGCCCTTAGCTTTGATGCTAGCTCTTCAATTTTCGACGCTCCCTAGCTTCTATTTATTGCCTCTCTTATTTTCATGCTTCACATCTAGTAGGTGCTAGAATGAAACTTATAGGCAATAGCGATACAGGCATTTTTTGTCTATGGAAATTGCATTATCGACCGGAATTTTATATTCTGATATATACATATTTACATCCATAAATAATCATGTTATAATCTATTGCGTACTCAAGAAAATTATGAGGAGGTACATATTTATGCAATACAGAACCATGGACGGACTGGAATGGAAACCATCTGCGCTGGGCTTCGGCTGCATGCGCCTGCCTATAATAGGCGACGATCACAATAAGATAGACGAGCCTCTGGCTATAGAAATGATAAGGTATGCTATCGATAACGGCGTAAATTATGTGGACACAGCCTATGGCTATCATGGAGGCAATAGCGAGGTAGTAGTCGGGAAAGCCTTAAAAGACGGTTATCGCGACAAAGTTATGTTGGCCACAAAGCTGCCCGTATGGCTGGTGCATACTTATGAGGATATGGACAGGCTCTTAAATGAACAGTTAACCAGGCTGGATACCGATCATATAGACTTTTACCTTCTGCATTCCCTGAGCCAGGATCACTGGAGACAGATAAACAAGGTCGATGTATTCGGTTGGCTGGACAAGGTGCATGCCGAGGGTAAAATAAGATATATGGGGTTCTCTTTCCACGATAACTACGATCTTTTTGAAGAAATTATAAATGCGTATGAGCGCTGGACATTTTGCCAGATACAGTATAATTATATAGATGAAGATTTTCAGGCCGGTAAAAAAGGTCTCCAGTATGCTGCATCCAAAGGATTAGGCGTGGTGGTAATGGAGCCTATTAGAGGCGGACGTTTGGTCAACAACCTGCCTCCACAGATAATAGATATCTTAAACAGCGCACCCACAAAGCGTTCTCTGGCTGACTGGGCCTTGCAGTGGGTATGGAATCAACCCGAGGTATCCGTTGTATTGAGCGGCATGTCGAACATGGAACAGGTAAAGCAGAATATAGAGAGCGCTAACCGTTCGGGCGTAAACACTCTCACTCAGGAAGAATTAGATATATTGACTAAAGCCAAAGAAACCTATAGAAAATTGTCGCCCATTCCATGCACCGGTTGTTACTATTGCATGCCTTGCCCGTCAGGCGTGAATATACCCGGAAACTTTGAATTATATAATAACGCCCATATATACAATGATTTTGAGCGTTTCCAGAAGGCCTATATGAACATGAACGAGGCCAACCGGGCCAGTGCTTGCGAAGCGTGCGGTACCTGTGAAGGTGTCTGCCCTCAGGGTATAGAAATAACCGACAGAATGGCCGAAGTAAAAGAATACTTTGAAAGATGACATCTTCATGCTATAATCTATATAGTTTATGGCATGAAGGGAGGACGGCTTCTACAAGCCGCGATAAATGAAAATAGCTATAGCCCAGTTAAATCCTACAATAGGTGACATAAAGGGCAATATAAATAAGATGATCGGCATGATAGACAAAAGTCGAGCAGCAGGTGCTGAACTTGTGGTTTTTCCGGAAATGGCAACCATAGGTTATCCGCCAAAAGACCTGCTGCTCAATCCGGATTTTATAGAAGCCTTGAACGATCTGACCGAGCGATTGCTCTTGCCGGTTTCTCACAATATAGGTATATTGTTCGGCACCGTTATACATGACAACATATCAGGTATGCTGTACAATTCGGCCTTGTTGGCCTATAACGGCAAGATAATAAACCGGCAGAGTAAAAGCTTGCTTCCCACTTATGATGTGTTTGATGAAACAAGATATTTTATACCGGCTGACACTCGGCAGTGCATGCAGTTCGGTGATATAAAGCTCGGCGTCAGTATATGCGAGGACATATGGAATGACAAGGATTTTTGGGATCGCCCTCGCTACCCCATAGATGTTATAGCCGAGCTGGCATTACAGCAACCGGATATATTTATAAACATATCGGCTTCCCCTTACCACTACGGCAAATTCGCGCTGCGGTCTGATATGATAAAGAGTATTGCCAAAAAGTATCACACCCCTATAATATATGCAAATCAGATAGGGGCAAATGATGAATTGATCTTTGACGGCGGCAGTTTCTGCATAGACGCTTTAGGCAATAACGCTCTGCAGGCTAAGGTTTTCGATGAGGATATAATAACGATAGACAGTCAAGAACTGATACGGGGTACATGTTCAAGTTATGACCTCAATGAGGATATAGCATGGATACATGATGCCCTTGTGCTTGGCATACGCGATTATTTCCACAAAACCGGATGCGAGAAGACCGTCGTCGCATTGAGCGGCGGTATAGATTCGGCGGTGGTATGCGCTCTGGCGGTAGATGCTTTGGGCAAACAAAATGTGCTGGGTCTGTCCATGCCATCGCGCTATTCTTCGGTCGGCAGCCGCGACGATGCTTACATATTGGCTAAGAATCTCGATATCGAATTTAGAACATATCCTATAGAAGATGTCTTTGACGCATGCTTGAGAACATTCAACGGCGATTCTTCTCCGAAAGGTGATCTGGCGGAAGAAAATATACAGGCACGTATACGCGGTAACTTCGTGATGTTTATAGCCAACCGCGAAAACCGCATGGCTTTAACCACCGGCAATAAATCCGAACTGGCAGTGGGCTATTGCACCTTATATGGCGATATGTGCGGCGCTTTAGCTCCTATATCCGATGTGCCCAAGACAATGGTATATGAGCTTGCCCGATACATAAACAGGAGATGTGAGATTATACCTGAGAGCACCATAACCAAAGCACCTTCGGCAGAGCTGCGCCCCGGCCAAAAAGACGAGGATTCGTTGCCGCCATACGGTATACTGGACCCGATATTGCGCGCATATATAGAAGAAAATAAATCCTTTGCCCAAATAGTAGCTATGGGCTATGAACCCGATCTCGTTAAGGATATAATCCATAAAGTGGATCGAGCCGAATTCAAGCGGCGCCAAGCTGCGCCAGGCCTTAAGGTTACCACTAAAGCCTTCGGCATAGGTCGTCGCATGCCTATAGCTCAACGTTGGACGGGATCCATAATATAAGGAGGAATACCAAATGTCAGTATATGATATCATTTTGCAGAGGCGAACGATAAGGAAATTCCAGCAAAAGCCCATATCACGGGATACGCTGCATAAGCTGATCAACGCTGCCCGCGTGGCCCCGTCGGCCTCTAATATGCAGCCGTTGAAATATCTCGTGATAGATGAACCCGCACTGGTCGATGCGGTGTTTCGAACCACATCATGGGCCAATTATCTGGAAGGTAAAGGAACCCCATCTCCCAATGAAAAACCAGTTGTATATATAATCGTATTGGCCGATAAAGAGATACGCGAGGACGGTTATGCCGTGGATATAGGTTTGGCCTTGGAAAATCTTATATTAACGGCATGGGAAGAAGGTATAGGATGTTGCATACAGGGTTCTATAGATAGGGATAAAATAAAGGCCTTGTTCACCATCCCGGATAAATATGTGATAACCGATGCCGTAGCTATGGGTTACCGTGCCGAACAGCCCGTACTGGAAGATGCTCAAGGCGATGATATAAAGTACTATAAAGACGAAAATGGCGTATTGCACGTACCTAAACGCAAGTTAGAAAATATAACCTTTTGGAACAAGATATAGTTTGGATGCGAATTGTAGATTTCTCATTTTTTGCTATTGACGTATTTAGCCATATTGCCTATAATAAGAGTATCAAAAATAGGAGACGATAAGTGTATGGCTATAAAAGATTTGCTTGTTGAAGATTTTCAGGATGCTGTAGGGGAATTATTGGTACGCCATAAAAGTATTCTGGATTTATTGTCTAAGTATCAGGAATCTACCGCCCGCGTCAACCGCGCCATTGTTAAAGCCGTCACCACATGCGGATGCATAGAGATCGACGCCAAAAAGCAGAATATACCCCCTGATGCAACGTTGTCAGAATTAGCGGAATTGATGGATACCCACCTTAAAGGCCATTTATGCGACGACTGCCGCGATATAATAGAAAAAGAGATGGGCAACAATATCTTTTACCTGGCTAATATATGCAATACATTGGGGCTCAATATGTATGACATCCTGATAAAGGAGAAAGAAGAGCTGGATACGTTGGGCTATTTCAATATGAAATGATTATCAAAGCAGCCCCATATCCAGAGCCTCATACACAGTGCGCACGGGTATGACGGACAGATTACCGTACTTGCGAAGGTCCTTGCTGTTGGCAGCAGGTACCATGCAATGCGTGAATCCCATGCGTGCGCATTCATTCAATCGCTGATCCAGGCGGCTGACCGCCCTTATTTCGCCGGTTAGTCCTACCTCACCTATAAATACCATAAGGCCGTTGACCGGTTTCTCTCGGAAACTGGATGCAATGGCCATTATTATGCCCAGATCGGCCGCCGGTTCATCCAATTTCAAACCCCCGGCCACATTCACATATGCATCCTGATTCTGCAGCATCAGACCTGCGCGTTTCTCCAGCACCGCCATCAGCATGACCACGCGATTATAATCGATACCTGTAGCCATGCGACGAGGCATGCCGAACGCCGTCGGGCTGATCAAGGCCTGAATCTCGACCAACACCGGCCTCGTACCTTCCATGCTGCACACCACCGCCGAACCGGTGGCATCCTGTTGATGATCCGAGAGCATCACTTCAGATGGATTGGATACCTCGCGTAAGCCGGCATCATGCATTTCAAAGACCCCTATTTCGTTGGTGGAACCGAATCTGTTTTTAACAGCTCTCAACACCCTGTAAGCCTGATGCCTCTCCCCTTCAAAATACAGCACTGTATCAACCATATGCTCGAGTACCCTGGGACCGGCTATAGAACCTTCTTTGGTCACATGCCCTACTATGAAAACAGTGATACCAGTCCCTTTAGCCAGCCGCATAAGCCTTGCGGTGGCCTCGCGCACCTGGCTTACGCTGCCCGGCGCCGATGAAAGTTCCGGATCGTATACGGTCTGTATAGAATCCACAATCATTATATCGGGCATTATACTGTGTGCCTGCTGCTCTATTATATCAAGATCGGTCTGCGCATATATGAGAAGCTCCGGATCGGTTATGCCGAGGCGAAGCGACCGCAGCTTTATCTGCTGCGGCGACTCCTCTCCCGACACATAAAGCACCTTCAGCCCGGAGGCTGCCGCATAGCCGGCCATCTGCATGAGCAATGTGGATTTGCCTATGCCCGGATCTCCTCCCACCAACACCAGCGACGCTTTGACGATACCCCCGCCCAGCACGCGGTCCAATTCCTTTATGCCGCTGGTATAACGCTCATCATCGACTATCGCTATGCTATTCAGCGCCAACGGTTTCTCATCCGAAATGCCCCTGACAGGCTGCGGCGCTGTATATATTTCTTCCACCATGGTGTTCCATTGGCCGCAGCCCGGGCATTTACCCATCCATTTAGGCGATACATACCCACAGGCTTGGCAGACATAATTGCTTTTAGCCTTGGGCATGTTCTATACCCCTACGGTTACTTGTTTCTTCTTAAATACCAGGTGTCCGTTCTCCACATCGGCTATGACCGAATCGCCGGGTGCTATAGCACCTTTGAGCAATTCCTCGGATAAATTATCCTCTACCATACGCTGTATAGCCCTGCGCAACGGTCTGGCGCCATATATCGGATCAAATCCCTCTTTGGCCAGATAATCACGAGCAGCCGGAGTAACATCCATATATATGTTTTTCTCGGCCAACCTCTTGCCGACATCCTTGAGCATGAGGTCAACTATAGCCTTCAGATTTTCTTCATCCAACGGATGGAATACTATGATCTCATCGACACGGTTCAAGAACTCCGGCCTGAACGTCCGGCGCAATTCTTCCATGACGTTGTCCTTTATCTTATCATACTCCGTCTTGGATTCGTCTTGTCCGCTTGAAAATCCCAGCGACTTTTGTTTTGTTATAAGATGAGCTCCCGCGTTGGACGTCATTATTATGACGGTATTGCGGAAATCAACCGTGCGGCCTTTGCCATCGGTCAAACGCCCGTCCTCCAGTATTTGCAGTAGTATATTGAATACATCGGGATGCGCTTTTTCTATCTCATCGAACAGTACAACCGTATAAGGCTTTCTTCTTACATGCTCTGTCAATTGGCCGCCTTCTTCGTAGCCTACATACCCTGGAGGCGAACCTATAAGGCGCGATACACTGTACTTCTCCATATACTCGGACATATCTATGCGCACCATGGCATTCTCGTCTCCGAACATAGCTTCTGCTAATGCCCGAGCCAGTTCGGTCTTGCCGACTCCGGTCGGCCCGAGGAATATAAACGAACCTATAGGGCGTTTCGGATCCTTCAATCCTGCCCTGGCGCGCCTGATAGCCTTGGCTACCGCCTCTACGGCCTCATCCTGACCTATAACGCGTTGGTGCAATATTTTCTCCAGGTTAAGCAAGCGTTCGCTTTCAGCCTCGGTAAGCTGTTTGACCGGTACGCCGCTCCAACTCGATACTATCTGAGCTATATCCTCGGCGGTCACTACGGCAGCTGTCGTATTCGCACTGCTGCTCCAATTTTCTTTAAGTTTTTCTATTTCTTCTTTGAGTTTTTGTTCATCGTCGCGCAGTTTAGCAGCTTTCTCATAATCCTGATTGGCTACGGCCTCTTCCTTCTCTTTGCGTATATCCTCCAGCTTATCCTCTAATTCCTTTATGTCGTCGGGCGGCGTCACTGTCCTCAATTTGACGCGCGCAGCCGCTTCATCTATAAGATCGATGGCTTTATCCGGCAGATATCTGTCTGTAATATAGCGCATAGACAGGTCTACAGCCGCCTCCAGTGCCTCATCGGTTATCCTGACACGGTGATAGGCCTCGTACTTGTCGCGCAAGCCTTTTAATATCAACAACGCATCATCCCTAGATGGCTCTCCTACTACAACAGGCTGGAATCGGCGCTCTAGAGCCGGATCTCCCTCGACATGCTTCCTGTATTCGTCCAAAGTAGTGGCGCCTATGGCCTGCATCTCGCCTCTGGCTAAAGCAGGTTTCAATATATTCGACGCATCTATAGCCCCCTCGGCCGCGCCTGCTCCTATGACAGTATGCAGTTCATCTATGAACAGTATTATATTGCCGGCCTTTTTAACCTCGTTGAGCACATTCTTAAGGCGCTCTTCGAACTCGCCGCGGTACTTGGTTCCAGCCACCATAGCCGGCAGGTCCAACGCTACTACGCGTTTATCCTTCAGCAGCTCCGGCACATTGCCTTCGGCTATCTGCTGTGCCAACCCCTCGGCTATGGCAGTCTTGCCTACGCCGGGTTCTCCTATCAGACACGGGTTATTCTTGGTACGGCGGCTCAATATCTGTATAACCCTCTCTATTTCCTTCTCTCTGCCAATAACAGGATCCAGCTTGCCTTCTCTGGCCAATTCGGTTAAATCTCTGCCAAATTGGTCAAGGTTCGGCGTATTGGTATTCTTCTGCTGCCCCTTTTGAGGGGTTCCGCCTTCTTCTTTTAACATTTTTATCACCTCATCGCGTGCACGCTGCAGATCTATCCCAAGATCCATCAACACCCTTGCCGCTACGCCTTCGCCTTCTCTCAACAACCCCAACAGTAAATGCTCTGTGCCTATATAATTATGTCCGAGGTTGCGCGCCTCATAAAAGCTCAGCTCCATGACGCGCTTGGTCCTGGGCGTATAACCGAATCCTTCATTAAAATTAAAGTTGCCTTTTCCAACTAAATTTACTACTTCCTGGCGCACATTCTCTATATCAGCGCCCATGTTCTTCAGAACCTTGGCGGCTATGCCGTCCTCTTCCCTCAATAGGCCCAGCAACATATGCTCGGTGCCCACATAATTATGCCCTAATGCCCTTGCCTCCTCTTGCGCATATATAAGCGCTTTCTGAGCTTTCTCAGTGAAACGTCCAAAAAATGCCATAATCGCTACCTCCTTATCTTTTCGTGTATCAGTTCGGCTCTTATTATATCCCTCTCCGTCGGCTGCAATTCCCTGCCTTTATGCTTTTGCACATGAGCCGGTTGTATCATAAAAAGCAGTTGATTAAGCACCTTTAAGTCCATATCCTTCAATATACCCAATGACACGCCAAGACGCAGATTGGATATCAGTTCCAATGCCTCCTCCGTATTAAGCATGCGTGCATTGGTAAATATGCCAAGCGACCTGTATACCCTATCCTCGAGCTGCAGCCCGGCATTATCCATAAGCATCTGGCGGGCTCTCCGCTCCTTATCGATTATCTGGCGGGCTACAGCTATAATGTTGTTCACAATATCATCTTCGCTCTGACCGAGAGAAATCTGATTGGATATTTGATAAATATCGCCTTTAACCTCGCTGCCCTCGCCGTATATGCCTCTGACCGTTATACCCACGCGCCCGACGGCATGAAGCACCTCGCGTATATTGTTTGTCATCGCCAATGCCGGCAGATGCATCATGAGCGATGCCCTCATGCCTGTACCCACATTGGTAGGACATGTGGTAAGGTAACCCAATTGTTCGTCATAAGCATATGATAAGCTCTCCTCCATCAGATCATCAACCTTATCGGCCAATTCCCATGCCTCTCTTAATTGTAATCCGGCTGCGAGGCATTGTATGCGCACATGGTCTTCTTCGTTTATCATTATGCTTACGGTATTATCGTCGTTTATAAGCAGCGCTCCGCTTTTATCGTTCTTTATAAGATCCGGACTGGACAGATATTCCTCGACCAGCATCTGCCTATCCAACTGCTGCACATCCTTGATGCGTACCAGCTTGAAATGCCCGGCCAGCGCACTGCGGCTGTCGAGAATCGCTTTGCCGACATCACCGACCACCCTTTCAGCCTGCTTATCATCCATCATAGTGGGAAACGGCACATTGTCCAGATTTCGAGCCAATCTTACCCTGCTGCTTATTATTATATCACTATCCGGCCCGTTAGCGCTTATCCAATTATCCATTATCTCACCCCGTATCCTGGTTTTAATTTAATTTTCCTTCCATTTCCCTTATCTTATCTCTCAATTCGGCGGCTTTTTCGAAAGCCTCTTCTTTGACCGCTCTATCAAGTTGTTCTTTTAAACGTTCTATCTCCCTGCGCACCCGCAATTCGCTACCCGCCTTGCGCGGTACCTTGCCGATATGTTTCACGTTACCATGTATACGCCTTATGAGAGGCGTTAATTCATCTCCAAAAGCCTCGTAGCAATGGCGGCAGCCTAACATACCGGTTTGCTTAAATCGATCATATGTCATGCCGCAGGTATCACACTTAGCTGAAACATTTGTATTATACCCCATGTTTCCATTATTCCCGTTGACCCCTTCCAAGAAACTTGACAGGAGGTCATTCACTGAAAACGGTTGGAATATATCATTTAACGAAAATGTATTGAACCAGTTAATTTCCCCGCTTTGTTTGGCGCAGTCCTCGCACAGATGCAATTCGGTCTTCTGACCATTGATGACCTTCGTCAAATGTACGGTAGCCGGTTTGCTCTTACAATAATCACAATTCATACAAAACACCTCTTTTTATTAAGATGATAACAAAGCCACCAACATACTTTTCATAATGCCGGCTCTGATTTTATCCCTGTCAGCTGGATGGGCATCTATAGCTTTATCGCTTACGGCCGATCTCATCAATGCAGCTATCCTATCACTTATATCTCCATTCTCGCTTAACTGCTCGATTATATTATCGGCGCAGGTCTGGGACAAAGAATCTCCGACGGCATTGAGCAAAAGATACAATATATAATCGTCCTTTTCAACATTCATGCGCATTATCTTTATACACCCACCGCCACCGCGTCTGCTTTCTATATAATATCCTCTTTCGATGGTAAAGCGCGTAGATAAAACGTAATTTATCTGCGATGGTGCACACCTAAAACGAGCGGCCAGTTCATTGCGCTGTAATTCCAGCACCCCATCCTGGCTGGTATTTAACATATCCTTTATAAAGGCCTCTATTACATCGCTTAACCGGAGCATCGTTTCACCTCTTTTGACCTTGACTTTCTTTGACCTTTATTTATAGTATAATTCTTTATTTTAAAAATGCAATGGTTATTTTCGCTTATTATACCCGATTATATTTAATATTCTCGCTCAAGCTCTCTGAATCGCTTTATATCTCTTCAAACCTTAGCTAACTTCGGTTGTCATAACCGTTGACACAGCGCAGCACCCAATAACCGCCCTCTCTCGCAACCTTTTCACAATTACCGTAAATTTCGGCCAATTTAGCCATGGCCGACTCAGCGCCCTGCTTCCTTTGGATCACGGCATAAAATTCTCCACCGCTTTTTAAGTGCATCGCGCATTGCTCAAATATTGCATATACGACGCTTTTACCCGCCCTTATAGGTGGATTAGATACGATGATGTCAAACAGACCATCTACTTGAGCAAAACCATCGCTCTGATAAGCAATAGCATTATCTACACCATTCAGCTTTATATTTTCCTGCGCCAGCTCTACAGCTCTGCTGTTTATGTCTGCCATGACAACCTCGACGTCCGGATAGGCTTTAGCAATGGAAATACCTATGGCCCCATAACCGCAGCCCATATCGAGCACCTTGCCGGATAAACGGTCAGGCAGAGCATTCAATAAAACACCGGAACCGGTATCGACCTTTCCTTTGGAAAAAACGCCGGCATCGGTTATAAACTCGAGGGCGTATCCCTTAAAAGCGAATTTTATGCGTTTCATATCATGTCCGGAAACCGGATTTTCAGAATAATAATGCTCAGCCATTGTGCCCTCCGTAACCTGTTCCAACAGTTCTGCCGACAGAACGTATAAGCCCTTCCACGCATATGCGGCAGTCCTGCGGGTTCTCGCCGATACATATTTTACCGGGATAAAGCTGGTAAAGCTGCCGATATTCCAGAGGCGTCACATTGGGCATTATGACATTAGCTCCTGCTTTCAACGCCTTTTGCCTGCCAAAAGGATCGGATGTCCCTACCGCCGTGGTGGCCGGTATATTTATATCCGGCATGACAAGACGCAACACGGCCACCGCCTTCAGCACCATATCAAGGCAACCGCTATTGCAATTTCGCAGCGGCGTATCCGGATGCGGTATAAATGGACCTATGCCCACCATGTCCGCACCTAATTCCTCGAGCAGCAATATATCATCGGCTATATCCTCCACGGTTTGCCCGGGCAATCCAACAAGAAATCCCGAGCCCAATTCATACCCTAATGATTTTATATCTCTTAAGCATTGTATCCTGTTATCGAAGTCCATACGCGGATGCAGCTTTTTATAAAGCCCCCTGTTCGACGTTTCAAAGCGCATCAGGTATCTGTCCGCTCCAGCCTCCTTCATGCGCCTGTAATCATCATAGCTTCTTTCACCTATGCTGAGCGTTATAGCAACATCAGCCACCTCTTTTATGCCGCGGATGATATGGCACATAACGTCGCATGTGTAGTAGCTGTCCTCGCCCGATTGAAGAACTATAGTGCGATAGCCTAGCTGATAGGCTTGCGCGGCCACCTCCACGACCCCATCGGGCTCGATGCGATACCTCTCAAGAGCCTTATTCCCGCGCCTTATGCCGCAGTACATGCAATCATTCGTACAATAATTAGAAAATTCTATAAGGCCGCGCAGATGCACATCTGTACCAAGATATTGTCGTCTTGTCTCGTCGGCGGCTTTGAAGAGCAACTCTTTCTGCGCGTCATCATCTATGGAAAGCAATCTCACTATTTCATCTCTAGTCAAATCGTGGGTTCGCATGGCTTTGTCCAATATATCAATCATATGATTAACAAAAATCCTCCTTCATGCCTCAGCATTGCCTGATATAATTTTAACATGATTTGCATCGCTTATTCAATACCTTATGGTTTTACATCGGATTCTATTTCCACATTTTAATTAATATATTGTTAGCAGCATATAAAGGATGAGGTGTATATGGAACAGAACGAATCCTCTTTTGTACGCAACGCCGCCATATTAACCGTAGCCGGTTTTGCCACGCGCATACTGG
Organism: Mahella sp.; assembly: GCF_020054945.1. Lineage (GTDB taxonomy): Bacteria > Bacillota > Clostridia > Mahellales > Mahellaceae > Mahella. The sequence continues at coordinate 16,401 of NZ_JAIHAU010000015.1, read as the reverse complement.
GATTTATATACAGGATTATTTTGTCTAACATAATAGGTGCTCAAGGTATGGGCTTATTTCAGTTGGCTCTGCCGGTATACTTTATAGCCGCCTCATTTTTAGCCTCGGGCATACCTATAGGCGTATCCCGTATGATATCTGAACAAAAGGCCAAGGGTAATTATAAAATGCTACCCAAGATAGTGCTGGTAAGTTCTATTATAGCTGTAACAGCCGGTATAGCAATATCAGCCGTATTATTCATATATGCCGAACCCATTGCCGTGAATATACTGCACAGCCCCGGGGTTTACTATCCCATGATGGTCTACATACCGGCATTATTCATAACGGCGAATTCGGGCGTTATACGCGGCTTCTTCCAAGGCATACAAAATATAGTGCCACAAGCGATCGGGCAGATAGTGGAACAACTTGTCCGCATGGCCCTGGTATTGAGCCTCATAAGATACGCTATAGGCATAAGTATAGAATATGCCTCAAGCATATCGGTTCTCGGCATGGTAATAGGCGATGTGGCCGGTTTTATAACGCTCATGCATTTTTACGGCAAAACTCTGCATCGGTATAAAAAGAACCATCAATTCACCAATAACACCGGAGCGAACGAAAGTTCATTTCATATAGGCAAATCAATAATATCCATAGCCTTGCCTATTTCAGTCGGGCGGACATTAACGACACTGTTGCAAAGCATGGACTCGGTATTAATACCGCAGCGTCTACAGGTAGCAGGATATACGGTGGAGAAATCGCTTGAGACGTTCGGACATCTCACAGGCATGGCCATGCCGCTTTTGATGTTCCCATCCACCATAACCATGTCGCTTAGCATGACGTTATTGCCCGCCATTACCGAAGCGCAGTCGCTCGGCAAAAAAGCCATGATCAATTATAGGGCCTCCGAAAGCATAAAGCTCGCTATGATAGTATCCTTCGCCGCAGCTTCAGCCTTTATGTTCATGCCTTATCAGATAGGCCATGCACTCTATAATTCGCAGGAAGTAGGGCAATTTCTCTTATACACCTCCCCTTTATGCCTGTTTATTTATGTAGAAGGCATACTGGCAAGCATATTGAATGGCCTCGGCAAACAGAATATAACAGTAGCCAATTCGGTTTTATGCTCACTGTTGCGTATAGCATGCACATATATATTAGTAGCCATTCCATCAATTAAGATAAATGGCTACATCATGGGCTTTATAGGTACAGTCATTCTCAATACAGCATTAAATTACCAAGCGTTGCGCAGATTTACCTCAATGCCCTTCGACATATCGAATTGGTTGGTCAAACCGTCAGTTTCTTTCGTCGTCATGGGCATATGTTCATCTTTTATCTACAGAGCCATGGATAATCTGGGCACGCCGGCATTGGTATCCCTGGGCATCGCCTTGCTCATCGGCCTGGGCATATATCTGCTCTTAAACATACGCATGGGGGTACTCAGCATAGAGGAGATCAAGCGATTTACACATTTGAAACAATAAAGCAGGCCTTTTTTGCGAATTATGATTTAAGTATTCCCATAATCCTAGCTTATATTGACACATCAGAAGAACTTGTAGGATCTGAGCTACTACTGCAGTCGAGTAGGAGGCGGCCATTAGCTACCGTCCTCTCGCAGTAGCGTACATGCCCAGCTCGATATAAGGCGATTCGGTAGATAAATAAGTGAAGTTGCCTTCTTATATTAGGCGGTAGCGCGTAGAGTTACAAAAAGCAAGATCAAAAAAATCAGTCCGCATCTTGCAAAAAATCCTTCGGCGCGGTATAATAATAAACGTTGAAACCAATCTGGGTGTGGCGCAGCTTGGTAGCGCGCTTGAATGGGGTTCAAGAGGCCGGAGGTTCAAATCCTCTCACCCAGACCATAGAAAAGCTCGAGGAATACGAAATCCTCGAGCTTTTGCCTTATATAGCACGGCGAGCACCGCTCCGCAACGGCGTTACGGCTGGACCTCTATGCCATTATCGAGCAAAATTTGAGCCGTAACGCCGTTGCCTTCGATCAGCTTGCCGCTAAAGCTACCGTCATAGATAAAGCCGCAGCCGCACGAAGGGCTTTTGGCCTTTAATATAGCTTTATCGGCATTGGCCAAGCGAGCCAGTTTCAGCACTTCCTGAGCACCCTTTATAAAAGCTCCGGTTACATCCAAGCCGTCAGCATCGACTACGCGCGCCTTGCCGCTCAATACATCGCTGCCTGTGCCACCTTTTATCTCGGCCGGCCGGCGCGGTGTGGCAAGGCCGCCAAGCTGTTCCGGACATATCGGTATGGCCTTGCCCTCTTCGACCAGTTTCCTTACGCGCGGATCGGCATTATGTCCGCCGTTATATTTGCAGTTTACCCCAGCCATGCAAGCGCTGACTATATACATATTTTCTCCTTCACAATATCATCTGATTTTGCTACATTGCGCGTGGCTATCACATCTATGCCGGTACCAGCCACATTTTCTATTATGACCTGGCCTATGCTCACCGGGGCATTTACGCTGGCAGCATTTATCGCTCTAATGCAATCCCATATTGCAGCTTTGGGCACAGGGGCTGCTGTTTTGACTGAAACCAGAGGATATTCTCCGCCTATGACTTTTACGCTGCTGGTCACAACGCGCCTGGGATCGAGGCATTCCTCCGCACCATAGGATTTGCCTTTGCCACAAGCATTGCCTTTAACCTGTATTACGCTGTCACCGTCCACTGTAACCTCAAGGTTGCACCCTTGCGGGCATAGTATACACGTTATATTTCTTGTCGTCAATTAGCTTCACCTGCCACTTCTACCACTATGTCTGATATATCGCCCTGTTTGCCCAAAAAAGATTTTTTCAGTTTTATATGCTGCATTTCACCCGGCACCATTATCTTCTTTTTTATATTGAAGAGTATGCTTTTATCGGTCGATACGCGCAGCACAGCGCCCTCGTATACATTATCGACGCGGAAATAAAGCGTCACGGCATCGTCCACTCGCGTCAGATTTATTGCATTGGGAACGATATACCTCACGCCCGGACCGGCTTTGACCTTTATACCGGCTTTGCTCTCATCGAACATGCCCAAATCATACATAGCCGCCGCTTTGCCGGCTATAGCGCTCTCAGTACTCACGTTATCCACCAGGTCGTTTACATGCACGACATTGCCGCATGCAAATATACCAGGTATGCTGGTCTGCATCGATTCATCCACCACAGGTCCGCCGGTAATAGGATTCAGCTGAATACCAGCCGAACGCGAAAGCTCATTTTCCGGTATAAGGCCAACCGATAGCAACAGGGTATCGCATGGCACATATTCTTCGCTGCCGGCTATAGGCTTGCGGTTTTGGTCTACCGCAGCTATGATAACACCTTCTATACGTTCCTTGCCATGTATCTCCGTTACGGTATGATTCATGCGAAGCGGTATGCCGAAATCGTCGAGGCACTGTACTATATTACGTTTAAGCCCGCTGGAATACGGCATTATCTCGCATACCATCTTCACATCAGCACCTTCCAGCGTCAGGCGCCGCGCCATGATAAGGCCTATATCGCCCGATCCAAGTACAACTATTTGATTACCTGGCATAAAGCCCTCCATATTGACAAACCGTTGCGCCGTGCCAGCTGTAAATATGCCTGCCGGCCTGGTGCCAGGTATATTCAACGCCCCTCTGCTGCGTTCCCGACAACCCATCGCCAGTACAACAGCTCCGGCTTTAATAGTCTGTAATCCATCCCTATTATTGACAACTGTTATCATCCTGTCAGGGGTAATATCCAGCACCATAGTATCCAGCATGCTATGCACGCCCCACTGGCGCGCCATATCTATAAAACGCTGGGCATATTCAGGGCCGGTCAATTCTTCCTCGAATATGTGAAGGCCAAAACCATTGTGTATACACTGTTGCAGTATACCGCCCAGCCTCTTATCGCGCTCTATAATGCATACATCTTCGGCGCCGGCCTGCCGCGCCGCCACAGCCGCAGCCAGCCCTGCCGGGCCTCCGCCTATCACCACAACATCATGTTCTATCATCGTACGCATCCCCTTTTTGCACCACGCCAGTCAATACAATCGATCGGCCGCCTTTTTTCGTTATACCATCCACAGGTATACCCTTCTGCTTTGAAATTATCTCCATTACTCTAGGCGTACAGAATCCGCTCTGGCAACGCCCCATGCCGGCCCTTGCTCGTCTTTTTATGGCATCTAACGTTACAGCCGGTATAGGTCGGTTTACAGCTTCTATTATCTCCCCTTCGGTCACCGTTTCACATCGGCATATTACCCTGCCGAAAGCCGGATCCATTGCTATAAGCCGCCTGCGCTCATCCTCATTCATCTCTCTGAAACGCGGTATACCTTTCCTTATAGGATTATAATCGGCTTTCGCATCAATAATCAAACCTGCTTGATGTAAAAACTCGGTTACCATAAGCGCTATGGCAGGCGCCGATGTAAGTCCAGGCGAACATATGCCGCCTACGATTATAAAGCGGCTGTCCACATCGGATGGTTTTATTACAAAATCATCGCCCGATACCGCTCTCAATCCGGCAAATGAAGTTATGACATCGCGCTCGGACACCGCTGGTACCGACTTGCGCGCAGTATCCATTATCTCCTGCAATCCCTCGGCTGTGGTGGCCATATCTTCTTTATCGTTGACATCGTGAGCATTGGGACCCACTAATATATTTCCGTCTACGGTAGGTGTTACCAGTACACCCTTGCCCATAGCTGTTGGCGGCTGGAATATGACGTGCTTGGCCAAATATCCTTTTGCCTTGTCCAATATGCAGTATTCGCCTTTGCGCGGTGTTATCTTGAATGAATTATCGCCTATCATAGAGGCTATATCGTCGGCATATACGCCGGCAGCATCTATCACATAGCGAGCGCGTATAGTATGCTCGGTCGTCACTACTTCAAAGCTATCGCTGTCGCGCATGATACTCTGCACGGTCTGTCCGAGCCTTATATCGGCACCGTTTATCACCGCATTCTCGGCCGCGGCTATGGTCAGCTCATAAGGGCATACCACACCGGCGGTAGGCGCATATAGCGCGGCTATGGCATCGCCTGAGATATGATGCTCCATAGTATGCAGCTCGTCCTTATATATTATGCGCAGTTCCGGTACCCCGTTGGTCCGCCCCTGCTCCATCAGCTTATACAGCTCGCCCATATCATCATCGTTAAAGGCCAGCAGCAATGATCCTACTCGCTTAAAAGGCACGTCCAGCTCGGTGCACCACTGTTCCATAAGTTCGTTGCCCTTTACATTAAGGCGGGCCTGAAGCGTACCCGGCTTGGCATCATAGCCGGCATGGACTATAGCGCTGTTACCTTTGGACGTACCTGATGCAACATCCCATTCCTTGTCCAGAAGGCATATAGACAGCTCATAGCGCGATAACTCCCTCGCTATGCAGCTACCGACCACGCCGGCACCTATTATAACTACATCATACATAACAATTCCTCCATAATACAAAACCGTGCCAAAAGGATATAACTATCCTCTTGACACGGTTCTCATTTTCTCCACCGCGTTATTATATAATTATTATATACCTACAGCAATGATTTTTCAAGCTTCCCACAACGTTTCGTCGGACGTAGATACTGCCATCGCTCCGGCATTCAACGCCGCCATTATATCGTCCTTGGTACGTATGAGGCCACCGGCTATTATCGGGCACAACAGATGCATGTGGCAATATGCTATTTCCCTTGGCAACGTGCCGGGCAGTATCTCCACCGCATCGGGGCCGGTTTGCCCAATGCCCGCTATGCCTCTGTCCAATGACATGGAGTCCAGCAAAAATATTCGCTGTATTATGAGCAAACCTGAATCTTTAGCATATCTGGCTAAATTATTATGCGTGGTTATGATGCCATCTGGCTTTATATAATCCGCCATATATTGTACCGCAGCTTGATCTCTCCCCAGTCCATCTATAAGGTCAAGATGTACAAAGACCATTTTATCGGCATCTTTTATACTTTTCACGGTATCCGCCAGCACACATATATTGCCGTGCAACAAAAAAATAACTCTAACCGAGGCCCTAAGCGCTGCTTCTAATCGATCTTTGTTTCTTACGGCAGCGATAATAGGGTCGATGGCCAATATTTGCGATATATCCATATTGCAAAACCTTTCATATTGTTCACCCTATTATTATACACCCGCTGCCACGAACAGAAAACAATTATAGATTTTTGCTCAGCATTATGTTTACTTTACCGTAAAATACGTTATTTATGGTATTAAGCAACTCCAGGTTGTTCATATACTCCACGTTATGCAATACTATCTTGCTGGGCGCCATAGTTATAAGCGAGCTTATAAGTATGTCGTCGCCGCTTATATTCCTATCGGTTACTTCGCGGGCCATTTCTTCCATCATATCATGATTGTCTATCAGATGCATATCGGCATCCATGAGCTTATAGCTGTTATCCGGTTCCACCACCACATGTATCTCATCTATCTTCGGTTCCTGCACTTCTACGAAATATCGAAGCAATTTTACAAATTCGTTGTACTCCCGTTCCATCATTATATCCTCAACAGCGCTGTCTACAGCGTCTATCAAACGCACGATCTCATCTTTAAAGCGGAATTTTATAAATCCATCTATCAGTATCTCATTATTATATTCCATATAATCGCGTACTTTTGCAGTTATAATATCGTGCATAGATGAAGATGCCACCATATCTTCGAACTTAATCTTATTAACGGCCGCTACCCATATCTCATCGCGGTCGCTCTGATCAAAATACGCGTATTCGCGCTCTATTATCTGCTTTAATAAGCAATCGATCATATAGTGCCATATGGCATCGCCTATAATGCCGACCATTTCTTCTTTATTTATATTATACTTATAAAGGATGTGAGTACCTGATTCTTCACATCCCAGTAGAGCATAATCTTTATTCCTTTCCATTGATGCTTTCATACATAAATCCAGCATTGACTTTATCGGAGAATTTTCATCCTCTATACCGATAGAAATTACTTCCACCGCAATCACTTCCCTTCGAACAATAGTATGATAACAATACTATCGGGCTATACTACCGTCTTATTCCATTTATACTGTTTCAATGGAATTAGGCTTCCTAAATCCCAAATATAGCCATTGTCTAAGTTATATATTTCAATTTCTCTTTCGCTCAAAAAATTCTTTATTTTGTTGTAATCCGGATGCGTGGATACATCTCCGGCAAATGCCATGACCGATTTTGATATAAGCCCGCCGCTACCACCTATAAAGCCATAGTTCATACCTGGCAGGCTTACATGGCCATGCTCCAGGAGCAGTACATCTATGCCGTTTCATGCGTCATACTATCGGTATACTTAAAATTATGCATGGCATTATTGCCAATTCTAGCTATATTATATGCTATGTCTTTTGGATAGTTGCCGCATAATGCAGCCTTTCCGTATAATATATTGAAATCTTCATCTTTTAGCTGCGCTACGACATCCGGGCTTATATTCGGCGCTACCACTACGGTATCGCCCTGTATAGGATATAACATCATATCTGGATGATAAGCGATAGCAGGCAATAATTGGGGTAACGGTTGGGTTTTTATTATACGTATGCCTTTTTGCTTTAGATTATATTCCATGACCTTGTTTATACGGCCATCCACCAGCATGAGCGTGACATTTCCATCGGGCAAAAAAGGAATCGATAAGAAAGTTTCTTCCGGCATAAATCAAACCTCTGCGCTGATATAACAAAAAGGCGGGGCAATATATCCCGCCTTTTTGGTTCTTTGGAGGCGACGCCCGGATTCGAACCGAGGAATAGAGGTTTTGCAGACCTCCGCCTTACCTCTTGGCTACGTCGCCGTATAAAATTGCGCCGGCTCATTATACAGCCGGCCTCATATGTTGTGGAGCGGAAGACGGGATTCGAACCCGCGACATTTGCCTTGGCAAGGCAACGCTCTACCACTGAGCCACTCCCGCATATCAGATTTCTATATATGGTGCCTCGGGGCGGAATCGAACCACCGACACGGGGATTTTCAGTCCCCTGCTCTACCGACTGAGCTACCGAGGCATAAAATAATGGCGACCCAGAAGGGGCTCGAACCCTCGACCTCTAGCGTGACAGGCTAGCGCTCTAAACCGACTGAGCTACTGGGCCGCGTTATGGTGGGCACAACAGGGCTCGAACCTGTGACCCCTTGCGTGTAAAGCAAGTGCTCTTCCAGCTGAGCTATGCGCCCACTCGCGATTGCCTCATCGGCGACGATTATAAGTATACAATATCGCAACGGTTATGTCAATAGTTGCATTAAAGATTTTTTAAGCAACAATAAGAGATTGTTTCAAAGCTTTTGATATGGTATCATGTAATCGGTAGGTGATTGAAATTAAAAACATATTCTTCTATGAAACCGACATAGGACGAATCAATATAGCAGATAATGGCGCTGCCATAGTTGCCGTTTCTTTCGGCAACATAGACATCGCAAATCATGGCGATTTGAGCGAAACACCGCTGATAAAGGAAGCAGCCCGACAGATAGAGCAGTACCTCAAAAAAGAGCGCTGCTCTTTTGAGCTGCCGCTGGCACCGAAAGGCACTATTTTCCAGCAAAAGGTATGGGCCGCGCTTCAAACCATACCCTATGGCAAAACGCGAAGCTATAAGCAGGTGGCCGAGGCAATTGGACAGCCAAAAGCCTTCCGCGCAGTAGGAATGGCCTGCAATAAAAACCCTATCGCCATAATCATCCCCTGCCACCGCGTGATCGGCTCAAACGGCAGCCTTACAGGCTATGCTGGCGGAGTAGAGTTAAAGTCACGGCTTCTGCAGTTGGAAAGAAATTAATTATCTCATTGGGTTTATTGGTTTGCCGTTCTTCCTCACTTCAAAATGGACGTGCGGACCAGTGCTTCTACCAGTGCTGCCTACATAAGCTATTAGCTGTCCTTTAGCCACTGCTTGTCCGACTTTTACGGCAATGCGGCTGGCGTGCGCATAGTATGTAACCATACCGTTGCCATGGTCTATCTTTACTAAATTGCCGTAATTGCCATTCCAGCCGGCAAATATAACCTTGCCGTTATCGGCCGCATGTATAGGCGAGCCATATGGTGCCGCTATATCCACGCCCGCATGGAATTCCTTGCCTCTATAACCAAATCGCGATGTTATACGCCCACGCGCGGGCAGCCCTATATTGCCTGTTCCTATAATAGACGGCAACGGTTTGGTTCCTTTTGCTATTACTTGATCCCTCTTATTTTTTACAACATTATCTGATATTATCGTTCGTTTTTGCTCTACGCCGTTGATTTTTATAACATCAGCCACTATTTCCCGTTGCCCGTTTGAACCCTCTGTTAAAACTTTGGACTGGTTCTTATAAAGCTTGCCATCCTCTTTATAAACGGTCTCATAAGGTATGTCTTCGGTGTATTCTATCCGTTCCACCGTTTCAACATTTATGATCTCCTTCGGTACTGTAAGATTTATTTTATCCCCTATCTGCAAGTCGTCGAGCGATGTGATATCAGGATTGGCTTTCTGTATGTCGTCCAATGACAACTTGTAGCGCTTGGCGATAGCCCATATGGTGTCACCGTCTTTCACCTCATATACTTTTTTGCCTTCATCGCCGTCTTTAATCCTTTTATATACATCATCAGCGTTCTCTATATCGCTATATTCTACCAGTTTTTCCACTAATTGTACATCGTCGGCTATGCGCACTTCCTTAATATTTGGATTATCTTTGGCTTTATCTATATATGGCTGCTTTATTCTGTCCAATACCGTCTGGGCCTCAGATTCATCTTTTACAACAGCTATCTGCTGGCCATTGACAAGTATGGCCGTAGCCTTAACCTTAAAATGCATACCATCTTTTATAACATTCAGAATGGCATCGTTATTTTCTATCAAAGCCGGTTTAACGGCAGTCGGTGAAAATACGATATCGTCCACCGACACAACGTCCATCTTATAATAATCCTCTATTTGGCGCTCCATATCCTCTATAGCCTGTTGTAAAGGTTCTTCAGATGCTACTACGCCTATACTTTCCCCCTTAAACAGCACTTCCACGGCAGCTATAGGGGTATTGGCTATTTTGTACGCCTCAGCTTTATTATATGCAAACATACTGCCATAGCAAAGAGCAGCCAATAATCCTACCGAGATAAGCTTCTTGTATGGAGGCTTTTGGAGCCGCCATGCTTCCAAAGACTTTCCAATAGCAATGATTTTAGATTTAACAACGATTATCGCTTTTTTATATTTTATGTACAAAGTTTGGTTATATTTTTTTAATTGTTCATATGTATCCGATATTTTTTTACGTAATTTATCCCATATATTTCTGCTGATGAGAAAATCTGCACCGCTCTTGAACCATACCCTCATAGAGCGCCAGTATCCCCTCCATCTTTCAGTATTCATAGCTTATTTTATATTACCCCTTTCAAATATTACAAAACTATTGCGTTATATTACAATATTATTAATTCGCCATAAATTTAAAAAATCCTTCTTTTCATCAAAATTTATTATTGTATATAATGTAAACGCTAACTTACCAAAATATACATTTGATCATCGCCTTGAGGCATAAGCCATTCCTCGAAGAAATCATCCAGTTCCATTTTACTTATTTTTTTGCTTATTTCGATAAAATCTTGAGTAGTTGCAATAGTGAAAGCGCGTTCCTTATAGTATTCTTTCAGTATATTGTCAAACGCATCATTGCCCACCTTCTGGCGTAAAGCATCCAGCATCATAGCCCCTTTGCCATAAACCAGAATATCATACACATACTCGTTTTCAAACTCATATACCGGGCGCAATATGGCTTCATTCGTCTCCCCCTGAGAGATATATTGATCCAGCGTATTATATTTGGCTTTTACCATATTGTTTAAAACATTGTCTTTCACCTCCTGCCCATACTTTTTTTCAAAATACATTATGGTTGAATATTCCGCTAATGCTTCATCCAGCCATGGCTCGTTGACCTCGTCGTTACCTACCACGCTATACCACCATTGATGCGCTGTTTCATGGACAACCACATATTCCAATATATCGCGCGTCATAGATGTATAAAGGCTTTGATCTATCATGACCAAGTTAGGATACTCCATGCCCCCAATGAAAAAATCCGCCTGTACCACTGAAAATTGCCCATACGGATAAAGGCCAAAAGTATCATTAAATATTGACAAGGCATCGGATGCATACTCAAGCGCTTTTTGACCGGATTGGCGCGAGAAATGATATGAACTCACCATCGTATCGCCTATCTGCTTTTGTAAAACGCTGAAGTCATCGCTGGCCACCCACGCAAAATCTCGCACAGCTTTAGCTGATACAGTCCAGCGCTGTTTATCGCCCTGTTTGTCAGTACCCGTTATCGCTCCTGTAGAGGCTATCGTAAACGATGAAGGTGCTGTTATAGTAACGTCATAATCGGCCATATCGCTGTAAAACGGATCACCTATGGCATAGTAAGGGTCGGTATGCCATCCGCCTTTATCATACACAGCCAATATAGGATACCAGTTGGTTATATTAAACGTATAATCTCCATATCCAAAACGGCCGACGCTATTAGGAAGGATAATATCGTATTCCATATCTATCTGAAGCTTTCCCCCGCTTTGGAGTGAAGACGGTAATATCAATTTCATAGCGGTATTATCCTGGCCAGTTACTTCAAAAGAAACCGGCTTACCGTCTATATTTACCGATTTTATATCTATACCGCCTGCGGAAAAGCCATTCGGATAGGCCATGGCCATATCCTGATTTTCAAACGGTGCCGTACCTTGAGACCTGTAAGCATTGGGATACAGATGAAAGTATAATTCCCTTAAAGCCGTATTTTCTTTGTTAGTATATATCACTGTTTGTACAGCGTGCAGTTTATGATTTTGGGCATCAAGGCTCACATCTATCGTGTAATGATCCAAGCCTTCTGTCCGTTCTGAAACAGCAGACGGTAAAAGCGGTGTTACATCATTATAATGCGGGCCTTGAGCCACATGCGTATGCCATGCGTCCCATGCCGCAATGCCAAGTATAGCCACAACAGTTATGAGCAACAAGATTTTTATGGTCTTCTGAGTTATGTAATATACTCTCATCATTTCCCCTCTTTCTCTTATAGTTACCGCTCTATTATATATAATAGTACATTGCATAGATTATTCGCATTTTAAATGCAGTCCCCCAAAGGCAATGTTATGGTAAAGGATGTGTACTCCCCTTCTCGGCTTTCGGCCGTTATATCGCCTCCATGAGCTTTGAGCACATCCTTGCAGAAAGCCAAACCTATGCCCGATCCGGAGGCCTTCGTGGTAAAAAACGGCTTAAACAGATTCTCTTTATTTTCATCGGATATGCCGCAGCCATCATCCCTTATTATAATTTTTACGCTGTCATTGTGTCGCAACGATTTAATCCATATATGTCCTACATCGCCTTCTATTGCCTGTATAGAGTTCTCCAGCAGATTTAAAAATACCTGCTCTATAGCGTCCATGTCACCGTTTATGTAAATTTCTTGGCCATCTAGCTCGGTTATAACCTCTATTCCCTTTAATTGAACCTTAGGTAACATAAATTCAACAACCTTATTGAGCACATCATTTATGTTAAAATCGCTGAATTTGAACTTAATATATTTGGTGAGGCGCCTGAAGTCCTGCATCATGCGGTTTACACGTGCCATTTCTTCGAGCATTTTATTGGCCCTCTCATCGTCCACCAGCTTGTCCAATTGCAATAGCTGTATGTAAGCGCCGAGCGTGGAAATAGAATTCCTCACTTCATGTGAAAGCACCGAGGCGTTGCTTTGAACATTGTCCTCCGCTCGCTCCGAGGCCGCCAGTCTATTTCTCAGCAACAGCAATTCCTTATCATCCGCCCAATGCCTTGTAATCATATCGGCCATCATAATCATAAGCGCCATTATAGCCGGATCGCCGTCATTAAGCATCAATATAATGGCCAACGCCCCTATTATATTGCGATCGATATCTAATAGCGGCACAGCAAAGCTTGCTTTATCTTTCATCACCTCCCAGTCATGTTCCTCGCCGATAACCATCGTGGGCATTTCTTCTTTCAAGCACGTCCCTATCGCATTAACGCCTATGTAATCTTCACCCCATATCATTCCTTCCTGAACTGATATATCTATGCCATATGCGCGATGGTTCAATGTTATACCATATTCATCGCAAAATATTATGGAATACGGCTTGCTCATAAACAAAAACTCAATATAATCCAAATATATCGATATAAAATCCAAAAAACGGACTTTTTCTTTCTTTATAGCGGTTATTTCCTTTGCAGATAGGACTCTAGTACCTTTTAATTCATGAGGGTGCAATTCCTTTTTTACGCCACGCTGCCAAGACTTCTGTATGGCGGTCCATAGCAACCGCATATTATCCACAATTGATGCATTAACCTGCTGGTTCATCTCCTTGCCCCCTATCAACCGCATTAACATAAACCCGGTTTGGATCATCGATCCTCTCCGGGCCGACTATATAAAAAGCCTTAATCAATAAATATTTTGGCGCACTATGGTTTGCTGGCGCTTAGGGCCAACGGCTATCATCGATACTTTAACACCGCATAAATGCTCTATGAGCTCTACATATCTGCGAGCATTAACGGGCAGGTCCTCATACCTTTTTATATCGGATATGTCCTCTTCCCATCCATCCACTTCCTGATATACCGGCATGCATTCAGCCAGTTCTTCCAGAGACGCAGGAAATTCTTTTATCATGCTGCCGCTTTTATCATAACCCACGCATACTTTTATCTTATCAAAGCCGCCTAAGGTGTCCAGTTTGGTTAAAGCCAACGATGTCAGACCATTAACCCTCACGGCGTAACGGGCTATCACGGCATCGAACCATCCGCAACGTCTCGGGCGACCTGTCGTAGTACCATATTCGTTGCCTTTTTCTCTCAAAACATCCCCTATGCTGTCATTTAACTCTGTAGGAAACGGACCTTTGCCCACCCTCGTGGTATATGCCTTAATCACGCCTAAAACGCTGTCTATGACAGTGGGGCCTATCCCGGCACCCACGCATACCCCACCCGATATCGGATGAGATGATGTTACATATGGATATGTTCCCATATCTATATCGAGCAATGTACCTTGGGCACCTTCAAACAATATATTTTTATCGGATTTTATAAGATCGTATAATATAGCCGATGTATCCGCCACATGCGGTTTCAGCCGCTCCACATAGGATAAATATTCATCGAGCACCTTATCATAATCAACGGGCTGTTCGTTGTATACCCTTTCGATCAGAAGATTAGCCTCTTCCATGGCTATTTTCAGCTTATCTGCAAATACCCTTTCATCCATCATATCGCATACACGCAAACCTCTCCGCGCTATCTTATCTGTATAACAAGGCCCGATGCCCTTAAGGGTAGTGCCTATATCATCATCGCCGCGGCTTTTTTCCGATAACGAATCCAGCAATTTATGATACGGAAATACAACATGTGCCCTATCGCTAATCAGGAGATTATCCAGCGATATGCCACGCGCCGCCAAGTAATCCATCTCTTCCAAAAGGGCTGCCGGATCTATAACCAGACCATTGCCTATTATACATATTTTATCGCTGTACATGATACCCGACGGCACCAGATGCAGTTTAAATTGTCCGGCATCGGTCTCCACGGTATGGCCTGCATTATTCCCTCCCTGATAGCGGACTACCACATCGGAACGAGCAGCTATATAATCGGTTATTTTACCTTTGCCCTCATCGCCCCACTGAGCACCTATTATCACCATACATGCCATATTCTCATCATACTCCTCTATAAACTTTTTAAGCCCATCTTATCAAGGATGGCTCTTGCCACTATGACGCCCGATGCCGATGCCTGTGCCAGGCCGCGCGTAACACCTGCACCGTCGCCTGCCGCAAACAGATTTTCCACTTTAGTTTCAAGATGCCGGCTTAACTCCGCTCTGGCCGAATAAAATTTTACCTCCACGCCGTACATCAATGTATGTTTCGAATATACGCCGGGCGCAATCTTATCCAAGGCCTGCAGCATCTCTATTATATCCATTAAATGCCTATACGGTAGCACCAAGCTCAGGTCACCGGGTGTGGCATCTTTTAATGTAGGTTCCACAAGGCCTTTTTTTATCCTATCGGGGGTAGAACGCCTACCGTCAAGTAAATCCCCTAATCTTTGAACAAGCACACCTTCGCCAAGCATATTGGCTAGAGATGCTATATATTTACCGTACTCGATGGGCGCATTAAACGGCTCTGTGAAATCCTTGCTTACCAATAAGGCGAAGTTGGTATTGTCGGTACTCTTATCAGCATAGCTGTGGCCGTTTACCGTCCGTATGCCGTCGTTGTTCTCCACCACCACCTCGCCGTATGGATTCATACAAAACGTCCTGACCTTATCGTCGAACGACCTGCTATAATATAATAGCTTAGACTCATACACGGCATCGGTCAATTCTTTCATTACGACGGCCGGAACTTCTACGCGCACACCTATATCCACTGCATTATTTGCGGTCTTAAGCCTCAACCTCCTGGTCTGCTTTTGGAACCATTCGGCGCCCTCTCTGCCCGGACCCGCTATGACGTAATCCGCATAATACACATCGCCATTCTCAGTCTTAACGCCGATGGCACGCCCGCGTTCGGTCAATATATCCTTTACCGAGGTCAACGTCAATATATCCACGCACTCCCGCAAATACTCCTCTATATTTTTGAGAATCTGAAAGCAACGGTCGGTGCCTAGATGTTTTATGACGGCTGGTATGAATTTCAAGTCGGCTGCGGCCGCGCGGCGTTTTATATCCTCTATCTTATCTTCAACCAAAGAATGCGCTTCTTTGGGAGCCCCAAACTTCACATATATCTCATCGACATACCGTATGAGAGCCTCCAATTCCTGCTCAGATATATATTCATTCAGCATGCCGCCGAATTCAGTAGTGAGCGTAAGTTTGCCATCGCTGAAAGCACCCGCCCCGCCCCATCCACTTACTATGGAACAGGGACGGCATTGGGCACACTGCACACTTTTATTGCCGCTGGGACACTGCCTATCGGCTATGGGTTTGCCTTTTTCCAACATAAGCACCCTAATGCCGGGCCTATGCCTTACAAGCTCTATAGCAGCGAATATGCCGGCTGGACCGGCACCTATTATGATAACATCATATCTGTTATCCATGTCTTTTATCCCCTTTCTTTAAGGCACGAAGTATAATACGTTCGGGGATAATGCACAAAATTATCCTTGTATATAATATCATCTCGATGTGTTTTCGTCAATC
>NZ_JAIHAU010000014.1 GCF_020054945.1 Mahella sp. | reverse complement strand
AGGATATACAGCCCTCATACCTCTAAATTCTTTGAGATGGCCGAATGGCCTGTGGGTAGGAGGATAATTGCTTTGACTGAAAATGGATGCCTCTTTGACACTGATTTGGCGTTTAGGGATAATGCAGTATGGTCTTATTTTGGTACTTGGAGTGGGGATTTTGTATCATTAAACAAAACCGATACCTTGTCTGAGAAATATACTGAAAAATATATGTTTGGGAAAGTGTATAATCATGAAAAAGTTATTACGCTGGATGAGTTGCCTGATTTAAGAAATTATGGCAAATAATCTATTAATCAGGTTTCTACATTTAAAGCATTACAAGTCATTAGTATATTAATACTTTTGACACTACGTAAGCTATGCGAGGGAGATAAATGAAACGAACAATTGTTGTATGTGTATTGATAGCGTTGCTTGTTCTGACAACAAGTTGTGATAGAATTCAAAAAGAGGGGAAGGTATTTGGCATGAAAAGAGGCATAAACATCGGTAATGCTCTTGAGGCCCCTAATGAAGGAGAATGGGGCGTTACTGTAAAAGATGAATACTTTAAAATAATAAAAGATACTGGATTTGATACGGTAAGAATACCTATAAAATGGTCGGCGCATGCTATGCCTGATCTGCCATATACTATAGACAAGGATTTTTTCGACAGGATAGATCATATAGTGGGTCAAGCGCTTGAACAGAAACTTTACACCATAATAAATATACATCATTTCGATGAGCTTATTAAGGAACCGGAAGCTCAAAAAGAGCGTTTTTTAAGCATTTGGCAGCAGATAGCCGAACATTACAGGGATTATCCGGATAAGCTTTATTTCGAAATTTTAAACGAGCCTAACGGTGCTCTGGATCAATACTGGAACGATTATCTGGCTGAAGCGATAGAGGTGATAAGAAAGAGCAATCCCGATAGAGTACTGATAGCAGGTCCGGGTAATTGGAACAATATATCAGCATTAGAAAATTTCAGGCTTCCAGAAGACGATAAAAATATTATAGTTACGTTCCATTATTATAATCCGTTTTGGTTTACACACCAAGGAGCAGAATGGGCAAATCCATCGCCGCCGACTGGAAAGAAGTGGGACGGAACTGATAGCCAAAAGCAATTTATAGAGGATGAGATACTTAAGGCAGTTAACTGGGCGAAGGAGCGCGACAGGCAGCTTTTTATGGGCGAATTTGGAGCATACAGCAAAGCTGATATAGAGTCAAGGGTAAGATGGACGTCTTTTGTGGCCCGAACGGCAGAAAAATATAATATAGCATGGGCATACTGGGAATTTTGTTCGGGTTTCGGCGCTTATGACCCTATCTCGGGCCAATGGAGAGAGCCTTTACTGCATGCGTTAATACCGCCTGAATGAAGGTGTTGGGCATGCGGAGGGGAAAGTGTAGCGCAATCGTTGCTGCCATTATATCTATTGCGCTTATAATGACAGCATGCGATAATAATGGTGAAGTTAAGCCTTCAAATGAAGGCGAAATCAACAGAGTTAACCCTATAGAGGAGAGTAATGTTAAAATGATAGCTGTAAATCAGGTGGGCTATAGTATAAAGGATCCTAAAATAGCAGTTTTTATCGGAAAGGCTGAAAGCTTTTATGTGATAAATAAAGCCACCGGGGAATCGATGTTTACAGGAAAAATTGGGGGATATAAAACCGATGTTTCTTCCGGAGACGAGGTAGGATATGGCGACTTTTCGCAACTGCAACAGCCGGGGACATACTATATTTCTGTCCAGGGGAAGTTTAGGTCATCGGATTTTATAATAGCAGAAAGGCCCTATAAAGACGTTAAAAATGCTATGCTCAAAGCTTTTTATTATCAAAGGTGCGGTATAGCGCTTGAAGAAGAATATGCCGGTATTTGGCAACATGATATCTGCCATGCCGATGACGGCTATTTATATGATAAGCAAGGCGTTAATGTAGACACGACGGGTGGCTGGCATGATGCAGGTGACTATGGCAAGTACGTGGTACCGGCTGCTAAAGCCGTTGCCGATCTTATGTGGGCATATGAGATTTGTCCGGAATCCTTTAGCGAACAAATCAATATTCCCGAGAGCGGCAATGGTGTGCCGGATGCATTAAATGAAGTAAGATATGAATTGGAATGGATGCTAAAAATGCAGGATACCAGTACCGGGGGCGTATACCATAAAGTGGCCACTCTGAATTTCCCGGGATTCATAATGCCAGAGGCTGATAAAGATAAGAGATATATAAATTCTATTTCAGCAACGGCGACAGCCGATTTTGCGGCTGCTATGGCTATGGGGCACAGGGTCTACAAAGATATCGATGAGAGCTTTGCTGACGTGATGCTGGAGGCATCACAGAAGGCGTGGCAATGGCTCGATGCTAATCCTGATGTGCCGGGCTTTAAAAATCCTCAAGGCGTTAATTCCGGCGAATATGGCGATTCCAATGACCGCGATGAAAGATTCTGGGCCGCGGTGGAATTATATAGATCTACTGGTCAGCAAAAGTATCATGATTATATAGAGGCAAACTACGAGGACGCATCGTTCTCCAAAACGAGCTTTGGATGGTCTGCAGTAGGGGGATATGGGACCGTTTCTTACCTTACGATGGACAAAGATAAAACCAATCCTAATATTTATGATTATTTAACAGCACAATTTATGGCAGAAGCAAATAGGTTAGTTGGTATATGGTCAAACGATGGTTATAAGGTAGCACTTGGGCCGAATGACTACTACTGGGGCAGTAACGGCGAAGTCATGAATAGGGCTATGTGCCTTATATTTGCTAATAATGTGGAGCCTAATAACAAATACATAGAAGCCGCCCGCGATCAGTTAAGCTATATACTTGGACGCAATGCTTTGGGCCAGTGCTATCTTACAGGATTTGGTGCCAAACCTATAATGCATCCCCATCATAGGCCATCAGAAGCCGATGGAATAGAGCAGCCGGTGCCAGGAATGCTGTCAGGGGGGCCTAACAGCGGAAGACAAGATCCTACTGCCGAGAAAGAGATACCAGCCGGTACGCCTCCGGCAAAGTGTTTTGTCGATAATGTAGGCAGTTATTCCACCAATGAGATAGCTATATATTGGAATTCGCCTGCGGTTTTTGTAGCGGCATATTTCGATAGGCAGGTCTCTAACTAGTATGTCGGAAATTAGTACTGTGATATAGCGGGTGGGGTGAAATTCCTGATTTCAGGAGTAGAGAAATGAGAAAGTGTATTATATTAGTTTGTACAATGCTTGTTATTTTTATTGCAGCTTGTGGCCGAGCGCAACCAGCAATAGATAAACAAAGCGAAACAGCAAATGAACAGAAGGAGGATGAAACCATGACTAATGAAATACCGTCATTAAAAGAGGTGTATAGAGATTATTTCTATATAGGTGCGGCAGTAAGCGTTGATGCTATTTCTAAAAGCCCCGATAAGGAGCTTATAGCTAAGCAGTTTAACATAATTACGCCGGAAAACGCCATGAAATTTGAGCCGATACATCCCCAAGACGGCGTATATAATTTTGAACCGGCTGATAAAATCGTTGAATTTGCTCGGCAAAACGGTATGAAAGTTGTCGGACATACGCTCATATGGCATAACCAGACGCCAGATTGGGTGTTTAAAGATGCAGATGGCAATTTGGTCAACCGCGATGTTCTTTTAAAGAGAATGGAAGAACATATAAAAACGGTAGTGGGGCATTATAAGGGCAAAGTATACGGCTGGGATGTGGTGAATGAAGCCATAGACGATTCTGCCCCGTATGGGTTGAGAGATAGCATGTGGAAAAAAATTATAGGTGACGATTATATAGAATGGGCTTTCAAGTTTGCTCATGAGGCCGATCCGGACGCCGAGCTGTACTATAACGATTATAATACCGAGACCCCGGGCAAGAGAGAGGCAATATACAATCTTGTAAAAGGCCTCAAAGAAAAAGGTATCCGCATAGATGCTGTTGGTATGCAGTCCCATATAAATATATATTATCCTTCTGTACAGGAAATAGAAGAATCCATAAAAAAATTCTCTTCGCTGGGTGTAAAGGTAAATATAAGCGAGCTCGATATGGATCTATACAAATGGGATGATAAAGAAGACAGGTATAAAGACGGTGTCCCTGACGATATATTAAAACTGCAGGCTGGTAGATATGGAGAGATATTTGCTTTGTACAGAAACTATAAGGATGTTATAGGACGGGTCACATTCTGGGGCTATTATGATGGCGGTTCATGGCTGAACGATTTTCCGGTAAAAGGCAGGACTAATTATCCGTTGCTTTTCGATAGAGAATTTATGCCTAAACCGGCTTTTTGGAGCGTGGCAAAATTCGCGCAATAAGTCTTTCAACTGTATCGAGTAAGAGTTAATCTAACCCTTACTCGATTTTTTATGATAAAATAATATAAGTAAAATAATTCCGAGTTGCTAGGAGTGCATAACGTGAAAGCTGATATTGATTATATAATACCGGACATATCATATATGGTGTATAGAAAGTGTACGCCGGAATGGCATCTGGCCACGCGGAGCCTGGATTTTTATAATCTGATGATACTTACCGAGGGCCAGTGCGTGTTTGCGTGGAAAGACGGCTCCGCTAAGCTGACAAAGGGATATGGCGTGCTCATACCACCCGGTACTATGCATTCTGCTGTTACTGATCCAGATGACCTTATGCACTGTTATGCATTTAACTTCCGTTATCACTGCGCTTGTATAGAAAATGATGAGGTTATAATATATGATTATAGAGATGTACCGCTTCCTTTGGACATGGTATTTAAGGTAACCAATCTCGACAGAATTGTAAATATACTACGTGAATTCAATGACATATGGCTTCATCAAAGGCAGGGCTATAAGATCAAGGCAAATGGCTTGTTCAATGTGGTAATTGGTGAACTTATGGGGCAGCATAGGCTTAAAGGGATAGCTCCGGCCCACATAAAGCGTATAGAAAATGCTGTGGATTATATAAATAAGCATTATGACATGCCCATAACAATAGCCGATTTAGCGGAATGCGCGGGTTTAAGTCCTACCTATTTCGAAGCCGAATTCAAGCGTATCATGGGCTGTACACCGATAGAGTACGTAAATAATTTGAGAATAGACCGTTCTATAGAATTACTTTTGGCAGGGAACCATACCATTGGTGAAATAGCGGAAAAAGTGGGCTTTAGCGATATATTTTATTTCAGCCGCGTATTTAAAAATAAAAAAGGCGTGAGCCCGACCAATTATATAAAGTCATCATAATATAATACAAAAAGAAGTGGTTTTGTCTATAGAAACATGTTATAAAATGTTGTATTATGAAGCCATAATTGAGTATGGGAGGTTGGTATAATGACCAGCAGGGAAATAATAAAACGCGTGCTTGAATTCAAAAATCCGGAAAGGATAGGATATGATTTTTCACCGCCACATCCCAGCGATATGGTTTGGGGAGGAGTAAATACGGGAAAGGCCACTAAATGGGGCAAGGATCCCGAGATATTGAAGCTTGTACCCGACTTTAACGGCGAGGTATATATGGATGAATACGGCAATATATGGGGACGTTTGGAGAGCATCACTAAAGGAGAGGTTATACGCGGCGCTTTAGAGGATGGATGGGAAGGCCTGGATAATTATCAACTGCCCGATTATTCGCCGTTGGAACTTTATCAGCCTGCTAAAAGACGTTTTGAAGAGCAGGCGGATAAATACAGATTAGGGGGATTACCCGGTTTTCCGTTTGCTATAATGCGATATATAAGGCGCATGGAGAATTTCTTGATGGATGTATTATTATACAAAGAAGAAGTATTGCGCCTGAATGATATGGTAGTGAATATGCTGTTAAAAGTCATAGATAACTATGCTGCTATAGGAGCCGATGGAGTGACATTTGCGGAAGATTGGGGTACGCAAGATCGACTTCTTATAAGCCCTAAGACGTGGCGCGAGCTGTTCAAGCCATCGTTTAAGGTTCTTGTGGACAGGGCGCATGTGCGTGGCATGCACGTTTTGATGCATTCATGCGGTTATATATATGATATCATACCTGATCTCATAGAAGTCGGCATCGATGCGCTTCAGCTCGACCAACCTGAGTTAATGGGCGTTGAGCGCTTGGGAGAGAATTTCGGCGGCAAGGTTACATTCTGGTCGCCTGTGGATATACAAAAAATCATGCAGACCGGTAATGAACAACTGATCAAAGAAGAGGCTGAGAAAATGATATATTACTTCGGCCGATATGGCGGCGGCTTTATAGCTAAAGATTATCCGCAGTGGGATGCTATAGGCGTTAAGGAAGAATGGGCACAGTGGGCCAGAGATGCTTTTATGAACGCTTGACTTAAGCTAATAAAAAATTTTTCGTTAATGCTTGACTTTGCTTATCAAAGGGTTATAATAATAACATAGATGGTTGTAATACAAGCAGACAACATACAGCATATAAATAATTAAGTAAAGAGGTGGTTGGAAATATGTCAATAGGGGAAAACTTAGAGAAACTATTTTCACTTGAGGGCAAGATAATTCTTTTAACAGGAGCTGCCGGAGGGATTGGCAGTGCATTGGCCAAAGGATTGGCTGATGCGGGCGGCGACATGGTGTTATGCGATATTGCCGAGGAAAGGTTATCCGAGGTAGAAAATGATATAAAATCGAAAGGCAATAAGGCGAAAAGTTATAAACTAGATTTACTAAATATGGATTCTATTAAAGATTGCGTGAGAGCTGTTATAAAAGATTATGGTAAAATCGATGTACTTATCAATTGCGCAGGCATAAACAAAAGAGAAGGCTTTCTGGATGTGGATGAAGCTACATATGACAGAATTATGAATATTAATCTGAAAGGGCTTTTCTTCCTTACACAAGAGGTTGTAAAGCATATGATAAAAAAACACAGCGGAAACATAATAAACATATCTTCACATAATGCCGTAGGTATGCTGGGTGGATGCAGCGTATATGGTGCCAGCAAAAGCGGAGTGGCTGCTTTGACGCGCTCTATGGCCATTGAGTGGGCAAAGCACGGTATCAGGGCTAACGCAATTGCGCCGGGCCATATCCTGACACCTCTTACCACCGAAACATGGGAACATCCCGAGCGCAGCAGGTACTTAAAAGAACGGATTTCCATGGAAAGGCCGGGTAATCCCGAGGAGCTTATTGGCGTAGCCGTAATGCTAGCTTCCGATGCATCCAGCTATATGACCGGCACGATGATACATGTGGATGGCGGATGCCTGGCAGGTGGATCACCATGGCCATACAATACAAAATATTGACATAAGATGAAACAGAGGTTTTTATATGGGAATTCAGCCGATTAAAAAGTCAAACGTGAGCGAGCAGGTTTATGAACAATTAAAGAGGCAATTATTGAACGGCGAATGGAAACAAGGGGATAAAATTCCTTCGGAGAATGAATTGGCGGAGGCTTTTAATGTCAGCCGTGTAACGGTACGTCATGCCATACAAAAGTTAACGGCGTTGGGATTAATAGAAACAAGGGTTGGAGAGGGTTCTTTTGTGAAAGAAGTAAAGCCCGGCGTGTATATGAACGCTATAATTCCATTGGCTTACCTTGGCGAAAATTCGACGCTGGAAGTACTGGAATTCAGGTACGTGATTGAATCCGAATCTGTAGGCCTTGCAGCTGAGCGAGCAACGCAAGAGGATATTGCAGAATTAAAGGAAATATTAAAGGACATGGAAGACGTTAAAGAAGATACTAAACTCTTTGCGGAAGCCGACCTGCGTTTTCATTTTAAAATAGCTCAGATTACAAGGAATTCCCTAATAATTGAAACATATAATATTTTAAATGATATTTTAAAAACAGCTATGACTGATATTGTAAAAAGATTAGGCTTTAAGTTAGGTATTTATTATCATACAAAACTGGTTGAAGCTATAGAGCATCAAGATAGTGAGCAGGCCAAGAAGATTATGAAAGAGCATGTTAATAAGACCATTGAGAATTATAGGCAGGGAAGGCTTGTTGAGTAATGGATAAAATAATCATGAGAAGGAGGGGCTTGTTACAATCGGACTGTATGACAACTATCAGCAGTTAACTACATGATATTTGTATATCTATTGAAGCAAACAGATTGGAGAGGAGCCGGAAGATGAAAGCGTTGATGTATTATGGGCCTAATGATTTGCGTGTGACAGAAGTATCGGAGCCTGTGCCATTAAAAAATGAGGCTTTGATAAAGGTAAGAGCTTGTGGTATTTGTGGCAGTGACGTGCATGGATATTTGGGCATAACGGGCAGAAGGATAGCGCCGATGGTGATGGGGCATGAATTTTCAGGCGAAATCGTGCGTTTTGGAGAAGGCACTGTATGTGATTATAAAATTGGCGATAGAGTAACAGTACAGCCGGTCGACTTTTGCGGTGAATGTGAGAATTGTAAAAGCGGCTATACAAATGTATGCTTGAATAAAAGGTTTTTTGGCGTTATGGATGTCAACGGTGCTTTTGAAGAGTACCTGGCTGTACCGGTGAAGCTTCTATATAAACTGCCGGATAACATCAGCTTTGATGAAGGAGCGTTAATAGAGCCGTTGGCTGTTGCATACTGTGGCGTAAAGAAAGCAGGGGACATTACCGGCAAAAATGTGCTGATTGTAGGTGGCGGAACTATCGGACAAATGGTATTGAGTGTCGTTAAGGCAAGGAATGCGAAGAACATCATCGTTTCTGATCTAAGCGAATTTAGGTTAAATATGGCAAAAAAGCTCGGGGCCACGCATGTAATCAATCCTAAAGATAAAAACATAGATGAGTTCCAAAGAGACATTCAAAATGTCCTGGATGGTAAACTTGTGGATGTGGCCTTTGAAGCGGTTGGAATAGGTCCCACTGTAACACAAGCCTTGAGTAGCCTTAGAACGCAGGGGACGTGTATATGGGTAGGCAATAGCGCAAAGATGATAGAACTCAATATGCAGGATGTAGTGACGAAAGAACTTAAAATATTTGGCACTTACATTTATACCCATGAGGAATTTGGTGAAACTATTGATTTTCTTTCCGAAACAAACTTAAATTTGAATACACTTATCTCAAAAGAAATTGTTTTAGAACAGTCGCCGACAATGTTTGCAGAATTAGCTAAGACAACGGATAAATATCTAAAGGTAGTCGTAAAGTTTGAATAAAAATGAATGGAGGATATTCTCGTGGATAAGCAGGAATTGATAAAAAAATTAGAGGAGCAGGCCAGGGTTTTAAGAAGAGATATTGTTGAGATTGTTGGTGTGGGCTTGCCAGGCCATATAGGTGGCTCATGTTCTTCTGCGGATATTGTGACCGCTTTATACTTCTATAAAATGCATTTAGATCCTAAAAACCCAAAGAAAATAGACCGTGACAGATTTTTATTTAGCAAAGGTCACGCAGCTATAGTGCAATATGCGGCATTGGCCGAACTCGGCTACTTTGACAAAAGTGAATTAAAGAAATGTAAATCATTAGGCTCTATATTGCAAGGGCATCCCGATTACAGAAAAACTCCCGGCGTCGAAGCTAATACCGGTTCACTTGGACAGGGGTTATCCATTGGCCTCGGCATGGCATTAGGCCTCAAGCTGGACAATATCGATAGGAAGGTTTATGTAATTATAGGCGACGGCGAAATTGCCGAAGGTCAGATTTGGGAAGCCGCTATGGCAGCCTCTAATTTTAAGGCAGATAACCTCGTAGCTATATTGGACAATAATGAGCTTCAGGCCACTGGCCCTATAGCTGAAAGGTTCAATACCAATCCATTGATTCCTAAATGGGAAAGCTTTGGCTGGAATGTGATTGAGATAAATGGCCATGATATGGGTCAGATAATCGATGCACTGGATGAGGCTGATAATGTGAAAGGCAAGCCTACTATTATCGTTGCCCATACTATAAAGGGCAAGGGTATCAGTTTCGCTGAAAATGCGGTAGAATACCATAATGGTGCCTTAACACAGGAGGCATATGAGAAAGCATTAGCGGAATTATCATGTTAAGGAAAGGATGATTTTATATGAGTTATACGAATCAAAGGATAGCTTATGGCAACGCACTTGTTCAACTAGGCAGGGAGAATAGAAATATTGTGGCATTGGAAGCGGATCTTGGGAAATCAACTATGTCCCATATGTTTCAGCAGGAGTTTCCCGATAGATACTTTGAGATGGGCATTGCGGAGCAGAATATGGCATCTACTGCAGCAGGCTTATCTTTAACCGGCAAAATACCATTTATACACTCATTTGCGGTATTTTCAACGGGTAGGGCGTTTGACCAAATACGCCAGACGATATCCATAGGCAGGCTAAACGTCAATATTTGTGGTTCTTCTGCTGGCTTGTCGGATTTTGGTGATGGCTCGACCCACCAGTCGGTGGAAGATATAGCGATTATGAGAGCTATACCTAATATGACCGTATTTTGTCCGGTTGATGCTAATGAAACGGGTAAAGTGGTAAGGGCTATGGCGGAAATCGATGGGCCGTGTTATATCCGAATAAACCGCAATGATTATGAAAATGTTACATCGGAAGATACACCGTTTCAGGTTGGAATGCCTACTGTGCTAAAAGATGGCAGCGATATAGCAGTTTTTGCGATAGGCATAATGGCGGTTAAAGCATTGGAAGCGGCGAAAGCATTAGAGGGCAAAATTTCTCTCAAAGTTATCAATGTCAGTACCATTAAGCCGTTAAATGCACAGGCGATCATTGATATGGCAAAAGATTGCAAAGCCGTTATTACAGCTGAAGAACACAATATCATAGGCGGGCTGGGCAGCGGTATAGCACAGGCTCTTTCTAAAGAATGTAAACCTATAGAATTTATTGGTATAAACGATACTTTTGGTTGTAGCGCACATAGCTATGATGAATTACTGGATTATTTTGACCTTACACCAGAGAGTATTATTCAAGCAGCACAAAGATTAAATAAATCAAAATATTGAGATAGGAGATGTGATATCTATGAAAATAGGATTTATAGGACTGGGTATTATGGGTAAACCTATGGCAAAAAACCTCTTGAAAGCAGGATATGAGGTGATTGGCTACGATATAGTTAAGGAGAACGTAGATAATGTAGTAGCTGCAGGCGCAAAGCCTGCCTCATCTGCTAAAGAAGTGGCCGAGCAGTGCTCGATCATTATTACCATGCTTCCTAATTCGCCCCATGTAAGAGAGGTAGTTATGGGGGAAAACGGCATATTGGAAGGGGCCAAGCCAGGCACTATACTGATAGATATGAGTTCTATAGCGCCGTTAGCTTCCCAGGAGATATGCAAGGCGTGCGCAGCCAAAGGGATCAAAATGATAGATGCGCCGGTTAGCGGAGGAGAACCTAAAGCGATCGATGGTACGCTTTCCATCATGGTAGGAGGAGATAAAGCGGTATTCGAGCAGGTATATGACATACTTATGGTAATGGGCAGCAGCGCTGTGCACTGTGGCGACATAGGAGCAGGCAATACTACAAAATTGGCAAATCAGGTCATCGTGGCTTTGAATATTGCGGCTGTCTCCGAAGCCTTCATGTTGGCTACGAAGGCTGGGGTAGATCCGCAGCTGGTATTCGATGCTATAAAAGGCGGATTGGCCGGATCCACAGTTATGAATGCAAAAGCACCTATGATAATGGAAGGTAACTTTGAACCCGGTTTTAAGATTGATCTTCATATCAAGGACTTAAATAATGTCTTAGAAACAGGTCATAGCGTAGGTTCTCCGCTTCCATTGACCGCTGCAGTGATGGAAATGATGCAGACGCTTCATGCCGATGGTTATGGGCAAAAAGATCACAGTGCTTTGGCAAAATATTATGAAAAGCTGGCTAATACAGAAATTAGGAAGAGATAGTTTCTATTGTTTTAAAATATCAGCACAATGTTCTAGTATTAGCTGAATATCAGCTAATACTAGAACATAATATCACTACTATGCTTTATGTAAATCCTAATATATGGCAAATATGTAAAATTAAATATAATGGGGGAAAATTGAGTATGGGCGTTAGTGGATATCAACTAATTATAGGTCTTGCCATAGGTATTGTATTATTAATCCTTATGATTGTAAAAACAAGAATTCACACCTTTTTTGCCTTGATAATATCATCTGTTGTAACAGCTGCGCTATGTGGAGTTCCGATGGATAAAATAGTAAGTATGGTTACCACTGGCTTTGGGAATACATTGGCAAGTATAGGAATTGTTGTAGGACTGGGTATTTTAATTGGAGAGGTATTTGAAATGTCAGGTGCGGGCGAAAAAATGGCAAATACTTTTATAAAGATATTCGGCGAAGGAAGAGAAGAATGGGCGCTTGCTATTACGGGATTTATAATTTCCATTCCTGTATTTTCTGATACGGCAATGTTGATTTTATTTCCAATTGCAAAAGCGCTTTCTAGAAAAACAAAAAAGTCCATTGTTTTGCTGGGTATGTGCCTAATGTATTCGGCCGTTATCACTCATACTTTAGTACCGCCTACGCCTGGACCGCTAGCAGCAGCGGAACAATTTGGAGTGCCATTGGGGAATATGATACTCTGGGGTGTAATAGTTAGTATTCCTATTATGATAGCCATTGTGTTCTACTATAAGTATATGGGGGCTAAAATATATATTTTGCCTGAAGAAGAAGACGAAAACGTTATAAAAGATGAGAAAGAACTTCCGTCTACTATCGCTTCTTTTACGCCGATTCTATTACCAGTTCTCTTAATTGTGATGAATACCGTACTTACCGCCACGGGAATAGAAAATTATGTAGTAGAAATATTAAAATTTGCTGGTACGCCAGTTATAGCACTTTCCATTTCATTACTGATATCCCTTCTCTTGCTTACTAAAGGTATGACTAGAAAAGAAGTACTTTCGCGAATGGATAATGGAATCAAAAATGCAGGTATTATTTTGCTTGTAACTGGTGGAGGCGGTGCTTTAGGATACATATTGAAAGAAAGCGGCGCGGGGAACTATTTAGGCCAAACTATAGCGAATACGAATATCCCACCGCTTTTGATTCCATTTTTGATTGCAAGTGTTGTTAGAGTGGTTCAAGGTAGTATCACTGTATCTATCATCACTGCTGCATCCATTTCTGCTCCTATTTTGCTAAATATACCCGGTGTTAACATGACATTTGCTGCTATATCTTGTTGTGTTGGCGCACTTTCGCTATCATATTTTAACGATAGTGGTTTTTGGGTACAATCTAATTTGATGAAATTAAGAAATACAAAAGAACAACTGCTGGCTTGTTCGCTACAAAGTCCGATTGCTTGGATTACAGGCTTTATAATGCTTATGCTATTAAATGCTTTATTTGGTGGAATAGCATAATTATACCACTATAATATTTATAAAATACAAGTAAAGGGAGGAGAAATTATAATGTCTGGAGGAGCTTTTTTTATAATCCTTGCTATAGGAATAATAGCTTTAATGCTGCTTATAGCAAAATTCAAAGTGCATCCTGTACTTTCTCTATTGTTTGTTGCTTTTTTTATTGGTGTAACTATGGGATTTTCGCCATTGAAATCAATAGAGTTGATAGCACAGGGATTTGGTGATACATTAGGTGGGGTTGGAATTCCTATTATATTAGGGGCTATATTAGCTATGGGTATTCACGATACGGCTGCAGCAAAGTCTATTGCTAATTTTTTCATTAAGCTATTCAAGGGCAAAAATCTTGAATTAGCTCCGGCGTTAACTGCATATATTGTGTCTATCCCTGTATTTGGTGATATCACTTCGGTATTAACTTCAAATATAGCTTCTGTATTATCAGCCAGAAAAAAGATATCAATGTCTACCATGACTTCTTTTACTGGTCTGGCTTTAAATCTAACTCATGCTGTTGTACCACCAACACCTGGAATATTGGCGGTGGCGATATTGCTGAAGGCTGATTTAGGCTTGGTGATTTTTTGGGGTATAATTGTTACATTTATCGCTTTTATAGTGACTTGGCTATTACTTAAAAAGTGGACTGAGAAGGAATATATAGAACCTAATCCTGAGCTTGTAAAAGGGATAAGCCCAGTTAATACGGATGATATTGACGATCTACTCATAAAAGGTGAAAATTTGCCAGGAACCTTAGAATCATTGCTGCCTATATTTATTCCAGTAATATTAATATCAATGTCTTCTTTTATAGCTATGATATTGCCGGAAGGAAATATTTTCCGAGAAGCGTCTGCGTTTTTGGGTAATAAAATAGTAGCACTTTCTTTAGGTGTAATATATACAATGTTGTTGGGATTAAAATATAAAAAATCCGTTATTCAAAACAATAAAGATATGAGCGTAAATTATGAGAGCGAAAATATTAAAGATATATTATTAAACAATTGGGTAGTAAGAGGATTAAATGTTGCTATAATAGCGTTAATTGTTACTGGTATGGGAGGCGCTTTAAGTACCATAATTAAGTCGGCTCCTGCAGTATCTCAACTTAACGGATTTGTAGATGGGCTTAATATACCATCTATATTGGTTCCTTTTTTCCTAGGAACAATAATGATGACAGCGGTTGGTTCAATGACTACAGCTGGCATGACTGCTGCAGCCATTGTTTTACCAATGCTACCAGCACTGGGGCTATCACCGTTGGCAGCTACTTTAGCTATAGGTGCCGGTACTCTGGCAATCAATCATGTTAATAATAGTGGTTTTTGGGTAATAACACAGTTTTTTAATTTGAATGTAAAACAAGGTATAAAATACATTACTATACCGGAGATAGTAGCAGCGATTTTTTGCATAATTTGTATTGTAATATTAAATGCTGGGGGATTGTTTTAACAATACAGTATTCTATGATTGTTTATAATAAATAATTTTAGTATATTGTAAATTTAATAGTTGATTAACCTCGTGCTAAATTTTAGCATGTGTTCTTCGTAACATTGTGCCGAGGTTAATCAACTATTACGAGATTGGCTTTAAGACTCTCAAGATGATCAAACATCATCTTAAGAAACTGCATCTGGTGTTTATCCAGTTTGCCGTTTATAGCCTGCGTTATTTCATTTGTCTTTTTGCGGCTCTGAGTTTTGAGACAACTGTCAGGGTCCTCTATAGTAATGCTGCCGTGGCTATAGAGATGCTTTATTATTGTACTGCCGGAAACGCCAAATATATCTGATATGAAAGATGAGAGCCTAAAACCGCAACTTTGCAGAAACTTCTCAATACGGTTCTTTTGCGGTATCGGGTAAGATCTCTTAGTTCCCGGATATCTTTATCTGGAATAAAGCTTTCGTTTAAGAGGCCGCCCTTAAAAGAGTAGCAATCCATTCAGCATCTTTCATATCAGTTTTTTTGCTAGGCACGTTTTTCACGTGTCTGGCATTATCGTGCGCCGGCATGGGCACACTCTTATGGGTGGAAGTCCCGAACCCGCCCGGTAGTGGGAAGGGTATAGCTGAACACCAAGGGTGTCCGTCGCGAGGCGGAATCTGAAGGAAGGTGCAGGCAAATCTCCGGCCTGACGAACAGAAACCACATAAGGCAACCGGATTGACCCCCTAATTCCGAAGATTATGCACTGAATTCTTTGATTTTCACACCATTGCTCATGAATGCGTCATAAAACTTATTTGGGGCCATATATTTTATGTTCCCATGTCTCCTTCTCTCGTTATAGTATATCATGTACTCATTTATAACGTCATATGTTTCCATAAAACTCTCGAACGCATACCGGCTATAATACTCATATTCCAGTATCGAGTGAAATGATTCTATATGTGTGTTCATTATTGGGCGTCTTTACTGATATTCTCTCATGTATGATCCCCATTTCTTTTACTGTATATCATTAAACGGTTTAGAAACAAATTGCGGGCCATTATCTGTCCTTATCTTTGGTAGACTGGCACAATCGTTAAGCCCTCTTGCCGCTAATACGGTTTTGAGTACCCTGCAAGCATCTTGGGCTGTACATGATGATCTATTATTGGCCGGTTATATATCTCTATAACCGATAATTGAAAAAAACTTATCCTCTCCCGTTATATATCCATATTTTATGTCTATTTCTCATAGCTGATTTGAAGCGTCTACTGTATTCATTTTAGCTAGATACCTAGAATGCTTGGATGCTATCACCCTCTGCAGCCGCAATATTCCTATTTCATTACATATTGAAGTACCTCCTTTATATTTGCTGCTTCAATTATAAAATACTATACCGATATAACCTCCAATCTCTTAATATTAATTATAATGATAATGATAATATATCATAATACATTATCCAACATTACTCAGTAGTAAAAACTGAAGATTTAACATTTTTTCGATAGAAAAGTCTGTTTTTAAGGCTCATAAAAATTCCTTTCTTTAGTGCAAGTGTTAAAGTTCTGTTTAAGATAGCAATTACCTTAGCAATTTAAACCATTGACTGTTGTATACTAGCATGCTAGACTAAAAACATAATATAAATAGCGGAAGGGAGCGAAAATGAAACTTAATCTCACCAATTTAACAACTAATAAAGAGCCATGGCAAAAACTAGGGTACGAAATCCCTCACTTCAATATAGAAGACATGAGGCAAAATACTCTAGAAGCGCCGATATGGATTCATTTTGGGGCCGGCAACATATTCAGAGCATTTCCGGCAGCAGCCCATCAGGAACTTCTCAACCAGGCTCTCTGCAATAAAGGCGTTATAGCATGCGAAACCTTCGATTATGAGATAATCGACAGGGTATACATACCGTACGATAACCTGCATATAGTTGTCGAGTTAAAAGCCGATGGCTCTATGAGGAAAAGGGTGATAGGCAGCGTGGCTAACGCGTTATCCTCCGATAAGGATATCGATGAGCTTATAAGAATATTTACCTCGCCGACGCTTCAAATGGCCAGTTTTACTATCACTGAGAAGGGTTATTCGCTCGCTTATGCAAAAGATGAGCTCGAGCATCTTACAAACGCACCTAAAACTGCCATGGGCCTTGTGGCGATGTTGTGCTATAAGCGCTATTTGGCCGGCAAACTACCACTCGCGTTGGTTAGCATGGATAATTTCTTTCACAATGGTGCAAAACTTCAAGAAGCGATAGAGGCATTCGCATACAGTTGGGTTGAACACGGTCTGGTAGAAGCAGGCTTTATTGATTATATACAAGACCCCCATTTTATAACTTTTCCATGGAGTATGATAGATAAGATAACGCCAAGACCATCAGAACAAATAAAGGCTATGCTAGAATCGGAAGACATAGAGGACATGGACATAATGGTAACCTCAAAAAATACCTATATAGCTCCATTTGTCAATGCCGAATACACCCAATACTTGATAATAGAGGATTTATTCCCAAATTCCAGACCGCCATTAGAAAAAGCCGGTATAATATTCGCAGATAGGGATACTGTAGATAAAGCTGAGAAGATGAAAGTGTGTACCTGCCTTAATCCCTTGCATACGATATTGGCTGTATTTGGTTGCCTTTTAGGGTATCGTTCTATAGCTGACGAAATGAAAGATGATGATCTTAAAGCATTCGTTGAAAAAGCAGGATATGAGGAATTTTTGCCTGTAGCCGTCGACCCCGGTATAATAAAGCCTAAAGATTTCATGGAAGAGGTATTGGAAGAGCGTTTGCCCAACCCGTTTGTTCCCGATACACCGCAGAGAATTGCGTGCGACACATCGCAAAAGATATCCATACGATTCGGTGAAACGCTTAAGGCTTACATAGCAGACGGCAAAAACATAAGCGAACTTGTCTACATACCGCTTTTCTTTGCAGGCTGGCTGCGGTACCTGGTTGGCATAGATGACGACGGCAATGCATTCGAACCAAGCCCTGATCCGATGTTACCGACATTATGTAGCTACTTGAAAAGCATATCGCTTGGCGACAAAGAACCGTTTACGGAGAAATTGGCTCCGATACTGTCAGATAAAGCAATATTCGGTATAGATTTATATGAGCACGGCTTATCCCAAAAAGTAGAGAGTATGTTTGCTGAGATGATAGGTTCAAAAGGCGCTGTCAGAAAGACCATTCAAAAAAAATATATATAGGCAAAGAAGATAATGTGCTATGAAAATGAGTTTTAGATGGTTTGGCGAAGGCCAGGATAATATACCGCTTCAATATATAAGGCAGATTCCCGGCATGTACAGCATAGTTACCAGCCTTATAGACATACCGGTTGGTGAAGTTTGGCCAATTGACAGGCTAAAAACCCTAAAAGAGAAAGTAAACGCTTATGGTTTGCACTTGGATGTCATAGAAAGCGTAAATATTCATGAGGACATAAAATTGGGTCTTAAGACACGCGATAGATATATACAAGCCTATATAGATACCATGAAAAATCTACATGAAATAGGCGTAAAAGTTATATGTTACAACTTCATGCCTGTACTGGATTGGGTGCGAACAGAACTGGAACGTAAACTGGAAGATGGCTCTTATGCTATGGCTTATAAAGAAGAAGATACCGTCAAAATAGACCCAAAAGATTTGAATGCTCAGATGGAAAAGCAATCAGGAGGCTTTAGCCTGCCTGGTTGGGAGCCTGACCGGTTAAAAGAGATGTCAACCATGATAGAAAAATATAAATATGTTAGCGAACAACAATATTGGAATAATATCAAATATTTCTTGGACGGTGTTATACCATATGCTGAGAAATATGATATAAAGCTTGCTATACACCCTGATGATCCGCCATGGCCTATATTCGGCTTGCCCAGGGTTATAACCAACAGGCAGAATATACAGCGGTTTCTAGATCTAAATAAAAGCCCATACAACGGTCTTACACTATGTACTGGCTCGTTAGGTGCCAATAGGGAAAACGATTTACCGTCGCTCATACGGGAATTTGGTAGCCAAGGCAGAATACATTTTGCGCATATACGCAATATCAAATACCAAGACGGTAGAGATTTTCATGAAACAGCGCATCTGTCGCAATGTGGCTCATTGGATATGTTTGAAATAGTTAAAGCATTTTATGATGTTGGCTTTGACGGTTATGTGCGTCCTGATCATGGCCGCATGATATGGGGCGAAAAGGGCCGTCCCGGTTATGGGTTATACGATAGGGCATTGGGCGCTGTATATATACAGGGGTTGCTAGAGGCCATAGATAAGATGACAAATGGCAGGTGAGATTATGCTGGAAGTGCTAGAGAAAGAGAAAAAGGAAACCGCCAAAGAATACGCCGTACGGATATTAAAATACAATATAATGAACCTAAACCTAAAGCCCGGTCAAATAGTGAGCGAAAATGAGATAGCCCAGCAGCTCGGCATAAGTCGCACGCCTGTTAGAGAGGCCTTCATAGAGCTATCCAAGGCGTCAATGGTAGATATATACCCACAAAAGGGCACCTATATAGCGCCTATAAATCTCGGCATAATAGAACAGTCGCGTTTTATGCGCGCTGTGCTCGAAAGAGCTGTAATAGAGATTGATTGTGATAACAGCAACAAAACATATATCGCTTATTTAGAAGAGAACCTCATGCTTCAGCAAAGTTGTGCCGAGCAAAAAGATTACAAACGATTATTGTATCTGGATAATGAGTTTCACAGGTTGCTTTTTTCCATGGCTGGCAAAGAAGCTATATACGATTTCATGGAAAATATAATGGGCCATTTCAATAGGGCGCGTATGTTGAACCTCGCCGAAATGGATAGGCAAAGAACCATAGATGAACACAAACGTATGTTCGAGTTTATAAA
The DNA here is from genome assembly GCF_020054945.1 of Mahella sp. GTDB lineage: Bacteria > Bacillota > Clostridia > Mahellales > Mahellaceae > Mahella. Next base: position 51,964 of record NZ_JAIHAU010000014.1, on the reverse strand, counting down.
AGCAAAGGATAAAAAAGGCGCATCGGCGTTGATGGAACAACATTTATCAAGGATAAACACTGATTTGGCATATTTGCAGGAAAGACATCCGGAATATTTCAAAAATTCATAATTAAAATTATAATAACATCAATAGCGGGCTTATTATGTTTCTGCGATTCGTAATATATATGCGACAATAACTGAATAGCTATATATTTAAAATAGTATAGTACAAAAAATAATTAAATTATATATGTAAATATAATGGATAAGCACTATAATTAAAGAGATAGAAAAATTCATCACAAATAAAAGGAGAAATTATGATAAAGGTTGCTATAATAGGAACAGGGAATATATCTGCCGCTCATATTGAAGGCTATCTTCAATTTCCAGAGCGATGCAAAATTGTTGCTCTTGTTGATATTTATCCCGAAAAAGCTGAGGAAAAGAAAAAGAGGTTTGGTCTCACAGATGCTGAAGTATATGACGATCACAGAAAAATACTTGATAGAAATGACATAGAGCTATTTGATGTATGCACACCTCCATATGTGCATTCTGAAATTACCATTAACGCTTTAAATGCAGGAAAAAATGTTCTAGTCGAAAAGCCTATGGCAGCATCATTAGAAGAATGCGATGCGATGCTAGAAGCCGCACAGCGCAATAATAAACTGCTCTCCATAGTGGCACAAAATCGCTTTAGAACAGGCTATATGAGGTTAAAGCAAGTCCTTGATTCCGGACTCGCCGGTGATATCTCCCACGTCGAAGTAGATTCATATTGGTGGAGAGACCACTCGTATTATGATCTTTGGTGGCGCGGTACGTGGGAAAAAGAAGGTGGCGGTTGTACGCTTAACCATGCCATTCACCACATAGATATGATGATATGGATGGCAGGTATGCCTGAAGAGATACAAGCTGCCATGTCTAACACCTCGCATGATAATGCAGAAGTAGAGGACCTTTCTGTTGCTATCTTGAAATTCAAAAATAGAGCTCTGGGTCAAATAACCAGTTCTGTCGTGCATCACGGCGAAGAACAACAGATTGTGTTTCAATGCAAGAAAGCCAGGATTTCTGCTCCATGGAAAGTATATGCATCAAAAGGAAAAAGCAATGGTTTTCCTGAAAGAAACAAAGAGCTGGAAAACGAAATAGAAAAATTTTACGAAAGCCTTCCTGCTCAAAAATATGAAGGTCATACGCCGCAAATAGATGATGTATTGAAAGCACTCGAGACGAACAGTAAACCGCTGAGTACCGGGGAAGGTGGCAGGCGAGCACTCGAACTTATAACCGCAATATATAAATCAGCTTCCATAAATCAATCTGTAAAATTACCGCTTACAAAGGATGATCCATTTTATACGGTAGCTGGTCTACAGGCTAATCTGCCTCATTTCTATGAAAAATCGGCCAGTATAGAAAATTTCGAGGATGAAAGCATCACCTTCGGCAGAGAGGTATAATTAAATAAAGGAGTTGATATATTATGTCAAATGAAAGCGGAATGAATTATGCGCCAAAAGGAAGACCGAATAAAGTATGTAAAGAAGGTGAATTCATATTTGCTGCAGTTGGATTAGATCATGGTCATATTTACGGCATGAGCAACGGCTTGATAGAGGCCGGTGCGCAAGTAAAATGGGTTTATGATCCAGATCCTGAGAAAGTTGCACAATACATAAAAGCCTTCCCACAGGCAAAAGCTGCTCGCAGCGAGGATGAAGTACTAAGCGACAACTCGGTAAATATGATAGCCAGTGCTGCCATTCCATGCGACCGCTACGCGATCGGGCTTCGTGCTATGGATGCCGGCAAGGACTATTTTACCGACAAACCACCGCTTACCACGTTAGAACAATTGCAGCAGGCAAAGGATAAAGTCAAAGCAACAGGCAAAAAATATGCAGTATATTACAGCGAGCGCATCCATGTAGAAAGTGCTGTTTTTGCCAGTCAGCTGATAGAAGAAGGGGCTATCGGCAGGGTTATACAGGTAATCGGTATGGGGCCGCACAGAGAGGGAAAAGGCAGGCCGGATTGGTTCTATGATAAGAAACGCTTTGGCGGGATATTATGCGATATAGGAAGCCACCAGATAGAGCAATTTTTATATTTTACAGGCGCAGAGGATGCTATAATACAAAATGCCAGGGTGGCTAATTACAACCACAAAAATTATCCCGACTTTGAAGATTTCGGTGATGTTTCGCTATTAGCAGACAATGGTGCGACAGGGTATTTCAGAGTAGACTGGTTTACTCCTGATGGCCTTAGCACATGGGGGGACGGCAGATTGTTTATACTCGGTACAGAAGGCTATATAGAGCTTAGAAAATACACCGATATAGCCAGGGACCCCGAAGGTGACCAGGTATATCTTGTAAATAACGAGGGTGAGCGCCGCTTCCCAGTCAGAGGCAAGGTTGGTTATCCATTCTTTGGCGCACTTATACTCGATTGCTTGAATCGTACAGAAAATGCTATGACCCAAGAACACGCATTTAAAGCAGCTGAGCTTTGTGTGAAAGCAGAGGAGTTAGCACAACAGGTCGAAAAATAATATTGTAGTAGCTGCATAAACCATAGCAACAGCATCTGTTATGAGCAAAATATGAAAAATAGCGTTTAGCTATTTTTGTAGTAATGACCTTAGTATTGTGATATACTTTAAGTAAACGGTTCCTCCTCATTTTGTTTTATCATAGGTATAATTATATACTTGTAGAGGTAGGAGCCGCTACTTCAAATACCGGGGAGTTTTGAACATCTTTTTTAGTTTTTTAAGGGGGATGTGAAAATTGGGTACGAGATTTTATAGCAATATTTATCTCTCGTTTGTGTTGATATTGTTGATCGGGGTGATATGCTCAGCGTTGATATTCGGTTATTTTTCCACAAAGATAGTGACGCAGGAGATATATAATGCCAATATGAAGGCCCTCAATTATGTAGTTGATAATATGAATGTTGCATTTGAGAACATAGACAATATAGCATTGCAATTGTCAAACGATCCAGGTGTAAATTTTTTTGCTTATAGAGCTTTTTCAGATGACTATTTCGGATTAAAGCGTTTATCACAAAATATAGATAGCCTTAAAATTACCAATTCATATCTTGATTCTATATATGTTTATTATAAGGATAACGATGCTATTATTACATCTCCAGACGGAAAAATGAGTTTGGAAAGTTTTTATGATACACTCTGGATGGAACAGTTATCCTTTCAAGGAGAAATTCAATGGATTTTTAATAGAAGATTCAGCAGGCCCAGGGGAACGAACGGATACGAAAATAAGTCCGTTATATCATATATACGTTACATGCCTTTAGGCTCTGCATATAAAAATGGTGCGGTAATAGTAAATATAGACGTAAATAAGTTAAACGCCATGCTGGATCAAAATGATATAGGCGCCGGTGGTGTGATGATAGTGAATGATGATGGAGATATAGTGGCATCATCGGTTAAAGGTTTAAACATAGATTCCAAAACGATTTTGACAGATATCAAACAAAATGAAGCTCTTAATGATTATGAAAAGGCAAATTTAGATGGTAAATACTATATAAAGTCCTACTTTAAAGATGATAGGGACTGGACATATATTATGTTTACTCCTATGGAAACATTGATGAATACGCAAAATATGATAAGAAATATCGTATTTATAAGTACGTTGCTGGCACTATTTATAGGAATTATACTTTCATCGACATTTTCTAAGCGCTTATATACACCGATAAAAGAGCTGATGGGTGCAGTCATAGATGGAAACATAAAGGAGAAAGAAGGCTGCCGCAGCAGTTACTACCGATTTGAAGAATTTAAGGCTATACAAGGCTTTATCAGCGATGTGGTTGAAAACAATGAACTATTAATTCAAGAAAATAAACATTTTGAATCATATGCTAAAGAGAGGATTATATTAGGCCTATTATATGGTAACGTATCCATAAACGATTTAAAAGCCGACAACCTCGACTTTATATCTAAAGGGTTTAACAAATTGATAATGCTGGTTATAGACATGGATGACTATGAAGAACTTATACAGCGTTATACTGACGATCAATTAAGCCGAATCCAATATTTGATAACGGAGATATGTAATTCCAGCATTTTAACCGGTGGTAATATCAAAGTAAATGTTGTCAAAACCTATCCGCATCAATGGGCATGTATAATAGTATCACATGATAGTGCCTTTGATGATCCATATATATTGAATATTGCATTTAGAACTGCGGAAAATCTGAAGGCCATTGTGAATACACAACTGAATCTTCGTGTTACTATAGGTATAAGTAAATCAGTAACCGATGTAAGCCAGATACGTGATATGTATTTGCAGGCTTGTGAGGCTATAAAATACCGTATAACACAAGGAGGAAATAATATAATATATTTTGGGCATACTGCTTTGGCTGATAAGCCTTTATACGCTTACCCGCAACACCAAGAAGAAGAATTAATAAACGCTTTAAAAGCGATGGATAAAGAGGCTGCCCATAGAGCTGTACTTTCTTTTGTAAAACACATAAGCTGTTATAAATGGATAAATCATGATTATGTATATTATATATTTGCACAATTAATAGGCAGTATAATGAGATTAATATATGGATTTGGAGCTAGTGCTACTGAAATATGGGATAAAGGCAACATATTCGAAGATTTATCAAAATGCCAATTAATAGAGGATATAGAAACTATACTTATAAAATTCGTAGATGAGACTATTCTGTATATAGAAAGCAAACAGAACAATAAATATGTGATCCTCATTGATTCGTGTACAGAATACATAAACAAACATTATAGTGATAAACAATTATCGGTTGAAGAGCTCTCGAGCAAAGTATACCTTAGCCCAGCTTATTTAGAAAAAATATTTAAAGAGATGAGAGGGCAGACCGTTTTGGATTTTATAAATGCTGTTCGCATGGAGAAGGCGAAATTAATGTTAAAGGAAACAAATCTAAAGATAGAAGATATTGCCGATAAAGTGGGTTATAATACGGCTCGCGGTTTTATAAGGGCTTTTAAAAAATACGAGAATATGACACCAGGTCAATACAGACATCACCTATTGGAGCAAAAGATCAATGATATCCCTGTGTAATTCTATCTTATATATTGTAATGGTCTATAATAAATAAATCTGTCTATACGTTAATGCATGATATTTTATATAGTCTATTTACTGATAAGTTGGGCAGTTATATCATTCATAGTATCAAATAATTGGAGGAGGAGAGCCGCTATGAACGATATAACTATTGCCGATGTAAGGGTTGCTAAACATCAAAATCCATTTATAACCAATATTCATAAATATCGATACCTTTACCTATTGCTGTTACCTGGTCTCATATGGGTAATAGTTTTTAGATATCTGCCCATGTACGGCATTGTTATAGCTTTTAAGGATTACAATATTTTCAAAGGCATAAACGATAGTCCATGGGTAGGACTGGCTAATTTTAACCGCTTCTTCCAAGACAATTACTTTTGGCCTCTTATGCGCAATACATTGCTTATAAGCTTGTATAAGATAATGTTTGGTTTCCCTATACCTATAATAATAGCACTTATGTTAAACGAAGTTAGGAATATTTCTTTTAAAAGAACAGTCCAAACGGTCATATACTTCCCCCATTTTTTATCTTGGGTAATAGTGGGTGGTCTTATAGTAACGCTTTTATCTCCGGACGGATTGATAAACGGTTTAATAACGATGTTTGGAGGCGAAAGTACTACTTGGATGGCTCGGCCGGAATACTTTCGTACAATATTGGTATTATCCGATATATGGAAGGAATCAGGGTGGGGTACGGTTATATATATGGCTGCGTTGGCTGGAATAGACCCACAACTATATGAAGCGGCTGTTATAGATGGTGCCAGCCGGCTGCAGCGTATGAGACATATAACTTTACCGTCCCTTATGCCTACCATTATTATCATGCTCATATTGCGCATGGGAAGTATAATGGATGCAGGTTTTGAACAGGTATTCCTTTTGCTTAACCCTAGTGTAATGGCGGTTGGAGATATTATAGATACATTTGTTTATAGAGTGGGTCTGGAACAGCAACAGTATAGCTTTTCTACCGCCGTAGGGCTTTTTAAATCTGTTATTAACATAATATTCGTGGTTGGTACAAATTATATAGCCCAAAAAGCCGGCCAAGAGAGTTTGTTTTGATAGGAGGAGAGAAACGTGAGAAGAGAAAGCTGGCAGGATAATATAACGCAGGTTGTTATATACGTCATATTGGTTGTAATCTCGCTTATAGTGATAGTGCCTATATTATATACTATATCGGTTTCATTGACGCCATATGCCGATACGCTTAAACGCGGAGGGGTTATACTTTGGCCTACCAATATAACATTTGAATACTACGGTTATGTTTTTAATGAAAATTCTCCAGTTCCAAGAGCGTATCTTATTACAGGAATAGTTACGGTTATAGGAACAGCTATAAGTCTTCTGATTACGGCATTTACGGCATATCCGCTATCGAAAAGATATTTGCCGGGGCGGAATGGGATAATGTGGATATTTTTCTTCACTATGTTGTTTGGTGGCGGCTTGATACCGACTTATCTTGTAATACGGTCACTTGGTCTGATAAACACTTTATGGGCTTTAATGATACCGTCGGCGATGTCGGTATATAACATGATAATTATGAGGACATTTTTTTCAGGGATACCCGATAGCCTTGAAGAATCGGCCAAATTAGACGGAGCCAATGATATTACTATATTATTTCGTATAGTATTACCTTTATCAATGCCGGTGTTAGCAACTTTGGGTTTGTTTTATGCTGTTGGCAAATGGAACATGTTCTTTGATGCATTGATATACATAAACGATCGTAGCAAATATACATTGCAAGTGGTTTTAAGGGAGATATTGCTAATGAGCCAATTGACCGAACTTATACCCGAGAGAGCATCGGCATTGCCGCCGCAACTTCCATTACAAATGGCGACCACAATGGTTGCGGTAATACCGATGTTATGTTTATATCCATTCTTGCAACGCTATTTTGTTCAAGGCGTTATGATTGGGGCCATAAAGGGATAGACCCTTGGCAATAAATTATATTTGTAAGAGGAGGAATTTATACTATGTGCAGAAAAACATTGATGTTGTTTATGGCGCTTGTTTTGGTTGCGGGCATGTTGCTGACGGCTTGTTCGGCCGAACAGACGGGAGAAGAAACGCAAGATAACGTTGATCAACAAGCAGAGGAAACAGGGGGCGGTGAAAGCCAAAGCGAAATCATTGAGCTGACGCTTTTTTGGAACAGAGCTAATGAAAATCCTGCTCCTGACAATATAATAGTTAAGGAAGTGGAGAAACGCACTAATACAAAGCTTACTATAATTGCACCTTCCACACAGGAATATATGCAGAAGCTCAATATAACTATGGCATCGGGTGATCTGCCCCATATAGTGATGTTTCCCGGAGGAAATCTTACTGATATGAAATCTTATGCTAAGCAAGGAGCGTTGGTACCGTTGGATGATATGCTGAATCAATATGCTCCAAATAGCGTATCTTATGTTCCTCAGGATGTATGGCCGTTTATGAAATGGAACGATAAAACGTATGCTATTCCTTCGTGGAAGATAACACATAAAAACACAGTGTATGTAAGACAGGATTGGTTGAACAAATTAAAGCTCGAAACACCTAAGACTTTAGATGAATATTATGAGGTAATGAAGGCTTTTGCGAAAAACGATCCTGACGGTGACGGCACAGCTAATACTTATGGTTGGGGCGGATCGGGTATAGGGGCGTTCAATTCTATCTATGGTGCATTTGGGGTAATGCCTACGCTATGGTATTGGGATGATGCTTCACAACAACTCCTGCCGTACGATATACATCCGGCAATGAAAGATGCTTTAAGTTTTTTGAATAAAGCATATAAAGAAGGCTTGATTAATCCCGATTGGATGGTGGTAAAAGGGCCGGAGGCGGATGCCCTTATTGATAGCGGTAAAGTCGGTATGTTTAATGGTTGGTGGACATATGGCCCGGATAGAGAAGTGCACCTAAAAGAAGTGGTTCCGGATGCGGTGATAGAACCGATAGCACCTCCTGTAGGGCCGGATGGTAAGAGCGGCAATATGCCGTCTGGTCGTTTGGGACGCATGTTTGCTATCACCGTACAGGCAGAGAAGGAGGATAAGGTGGAGAGCGCGCTGAAATTTATAGACTTCTTCCATACACCAGAAGGCATGCTTCTGGGACGTTATGGTGTTGAAGGCGTGCATTGGAAATGGAAGAGCGGTCAACCTACGCCTGATACGCCGGCCGAATTGGATAAACGAGTAGATGATATAGAGTTTTTGCCACAATATGATGAGGATCGCGAATGGATAGAAGTGATGAACTTTTTTGAACCGCAACTTGACATAACATCTTTCCCTGGCTGGAGCGATAGGCATGTGGCAGCGCAGTTGTTTGCCAGAGAACAGCCCATAATAGAGAATGACGGTGATGCCATAACGTGTGATGCTCGTATACAATACGGTGCATCGCTGGATACGTTGAGAGATGAAACTTATGCTAAGATAGTGACAGGGGATCTCCCCTTAAGCGCTTTTGATGATTTTGTAAATCAATGGAGAAGTTCTCATGGCGATGAGGTTATAGAACAGATGACCGAACAATATAAGATTACTTATAACAAATAATTGATATTAACAGAAAGCGGCCGCGATATAGTCAATCTATATCGCGGCCGCTTTTTCTCCGCAATATATAACCCTATCTAGCCTAAATGTGGTATAATAACGACATACCATTTATTTATGGAGGGCTGATAACCGATAATGGACAGTGTATTTGAACAATTGTTAGAGGATATACATAGCATCATATCCTCAAGTTATGATCGGGATTATGTATGCGATGCCATAGTGCAATTGCTGTATGACAGGATACCGTATTATGATTGGGTAGGCTTTTATTTTATGAAAGACGAGGCTCTTGTTTTAGGGCCATATCGAGGTCGTTCTACTGAACATGTGCGTATAGATATAGGGCAGGGTATCTGCGGTCAAGCAGCGGCTAAAGGATATACCGTGATTGTAGATGATGTTAACATGGAAGATAATTATTTGGCATGTAGTCTGCAGACACAATCCGAAATAGTGGTGCCTATAAAAGTGAGTGGCGTTGTAGTAGGCGAGATAGATATAGACAGCGATACGCCGAAGGCTTTTGGCATACAGGATAAATCCTTTTTGGAAGAGGTAGTCCAAGCGGTGTCACGGCTTTTTAGACATGATTATCCGGAATATTTTGCCAAATTCAAGCTCGATGTACCGGAGTATTTTAATTTTGCTTGCGACGTGGTCGATCGCAGGGCTGATGAGAACGATAAACAGGCTATGCTATTCGTGGATAGAGATGGCAATGATTTCAGCTATAGCTTTTCAGATTTTAAGCGCTTGTCGAATAAAGCTGCTAATCTATTGAGAAAGCATCATGTGCGAAAAGGGGCTAATGTCTTTATAATGCTGCCGCGCATACCGCAGTGGTGGGGCACATAGAGGCGGTGGTAACTGATAGCGAAAATGCTTATAAATTTGAAGAAATAAAAGGCCGCTGTCCCACGCTGAAAACGCTTATTCTAGCCGATGGTACAAGAGACGGATGGCTAGATTATCAGCGTGAGAGAGAGAATATGCCGGACACATTTAAGGCGGTTAAGAGCCGTAGCGATGAGCCGGCTATGATGTATTTTACGTCAGGTACCACAGGATTGCCTAAAATGACGCTGCATACACACTCCTATGCTTTAGCGCATAAGATAACAGGCGAATTGTGGATAGATTTAAAACCTGAGGATCTTCACTTTAATTTCTCGGATACAGGCTGGGCCAAGGCTGGGTGGAGCAGTATATTCGGTCCATGGAATGCAGGTGCATCGGTATTTATTCCTGATTTGAGAGGCAAATTCAACCCCACAAAAGTATTGGAACTTATAGAGCAATATGATATAACGACCTTTTGCGCGGCGCCCACCACCTACCGCATGTTGGTGCAAGAGGACCTATCAACGTACAGATTCCCAAAACTGCGCCATTGCGTAGCTGCCGGCGAACCGCTAAATCCCGAGGTTATACGCAAATGGCAGAAGGCTACCGGCATTACCATACGAGATGGTTATGGTCAATCGGAGTCGGTGGTGCTGATAGCTAACTTTCCGTTCTTGGATATAAAACCTGGCTCTATGGGTATACCATCGCCTGGATTCGATATAGCGGTGGTAGATGAGGCCGGCAGACGTCTGCCGCCTGATCAGGAAGGGGATATAGCTGTGAACATAACACCTGTAAGGCCGGCCGGCTTATTCAAGGAATATTGGAAAGATCCCAAAGCCAATGATGAGCGTACCAGAGGCCATTGGTATCTGACCGGCGATAAAGGTTATATGGATGAGGATGGTTATTTTTGGTTTATAGGAAGGGCTGATGATGTTATAATAAGCTCGGGATATCGCATAGGGCCATTTGAAGTGGAGAGCGAGCTGCTGAAACATCCTGCTGTAGCGGAAGCTGCGGTTGTAGCCAGCCCTGATGATGTAAGAGGCGAAATAGTTAAGGCATTTGTAGTATTGGCTCCGGGGTACGAGCCGTCAGGGCCATTGACGCGGGAACTGCAAGAATTTGTAAAGGCTAATACTGCACCGTATAAATACCCGCGTGCCATCGAATTTGTTAATCATATACCTAAAACTATAAGCGGCAAGATAAAACGGGCTGAGCTCAAAGCTATGGAATATAATAATCATAATCCGATGGATGCATCGGTTTCATAATGTGATAGATTGAAGGAGGAAAGGTATTATGGCTTATGAATTAAAACCGGAGCAATTGAAAAAAACGATCGATCCGTCAATGTTTTCTTTTAATACGACGGACGAGCTGGAACCAAGAGAAGGCATCATAGGGCAGGAACGTGCGGAGAGGGCTATGGAATTCGGCCTTCAGATGGATAGCAAAAACTACAATATTTATATATCAGGTTTAACGGGTACCGGCCGTACGAGTTATGCTATGTATGCTGTTAACGAAGCTGCTAAGGACAAACCAACATCTAATGATTGGTGCTATGTCTTTAACTTTGATAATCCGACACGTCCGATAGCATTGAGCTTTCAAGCTGGGGTAGGCGCCAAATTTAAAAAAGATGTAGATGACGTTATAGAACGCTTGAGAGTTCAGATACCTAGAGCATTTGAAAGTGACGAATATGATGAGCAGAAAAACACAATAACCAAAAAATATCAGGATATGCGCGTTAAAGCGATGGAGGAATTAAACGAAATAGCGCGGCGCCGCGGTTTTGCCATTGAGATGGGTCCGGCCGGCGTTGTGACCATACCGCTTATAGACGGGCGTAAGATGAGCCAGGAGGAGTTTGAAGCCCTGAGCGACGAAGCCCGACATGAGATAGAAGATAAGCTGGGAGAACTGCAAATAATAATAGCTGATACGTTGAAACGCATACAAGCCATGGAAAAGCAATATCGCGAAGAGTTGGATCAGCTAAATAAGCGAGTGGGTTTGTTTGCCATAGGCCATGTTATAGACGATCTTAAAGACACTTACAGCGAATATCCTAAAGCAGTTAAATACATAGAAGATATGCAGGAAGAAATGCTTAATAATTTGCAGGAATTTTTACAGCCTGTTGCTGGCAGTGATAAGGACGATATGTATGCAGCTTTTATGAAAAGAAGGCGCGGCGATTATTTTATTCGTTTCCGCGTAAATCTTCTAGTGGACAACAGCAAGACCAATGGAGCACCGGTAGTGACGGAGTTTAATCCCACGTATAATAATATAATGGGAGCAATGGAGTACGTCAGCGAATTTGGCGTGGCGGTTACTGATTTTATGCATATAAAAGCCGGCGCGCTGCACAAAGCCAACGGTGGATATCTTATAGTTGATGCTAAAGATATATTATCGCTTCCTTTGGTGTGGGATGGCATAAAGAGGATGCTTAAAACCGATGAGATAGCTATAGAAAGCCCTCAAGACAGATTAGGTCTGGTATCAATGAGTTCTATGCGGCCGGAGCCAATACCGTGTTCGGTTAAGGTGGTTATAATAGGGAATCCTCTTATATATCAGATGCTTTACATTTACGATGAAGACTTTGAAAAGTATTTCAAAGTGCTGGTCGATTTTGATGCCGATATGCCCATGGAGGACTTTAATGTGCTGCGTATGGCCGATTTTATAAGCTCGTATGGGAAACAGCATAATTTCAGGCCGTTTGATCGAAGTGCGGTGGTTCGCATATTAGAATTCAGCTCGCGCATGGCTGAAAGTCAGAAAAAGCTTTCTACCAGGTTTAATGAAATAACCGAGGTGTTGCATGAAGCCAATCTATGGGCTAAACTTGACGGCGGTGATATAATAACCGGACAGCACGTAAAACGGGCTATCGAGGAAAAAGAGCATCGTTTCGATAAGTACGAGCAGCGTATGTTGGAGATGACGCTGGATGATCAGATAATGATCGATGTAGAAGGCAAACGCGTAGGTACTATAAATGGTTTATCGGTGATAGACATGGGTGATTATACCTTCGGCAAGCCAAGCCGCGTTACAGCTTCGGCATATGCCGGCCGCGAAGGCATAGTAAATATAGAGCGCGAGAGTAAGTTGAGCGGTAATATACATGATAAAGGTGTCATGATAATAGTAGGGTATATGGGCGAGAAATATGCCAGAAAAAGGCCTCTCAGCATGTCTGCGCGCATATGCTTTGAGCAGTCATACGGCGGGGTAGACGGTGACTCGGCTTCCAGTACCGAGTTGTATGCCTTGCTTTCAGCTATAAGCGGTATACCACTGCGCCAGGATATAGCTGTTACCGGTTCGGTTAATCAACATGGCGAAATTCAGCCGATAGGAGGCGCTACATATAAAATAGAAGGATTTTATAAATTATGTAAAGCGCGCGGGCTGACTGGTACTCAAGGCGTCATGATACCTTATAGGAATCTGCAGGACATCAACCTCAAGGACGAGGTGATAGACGCCGTTAAAGAAGGATTGTTCCATATATATGCGGTTAAGACCATCGATGAGGGTATAGAGCTGCTGACGGGATTGCCTGCCGGCGAAATTGATGAAAATGGTGAATATCCAGAAGGCACAGTCCACTATGCAGTTAAAAAAGAATTGGATGCTTTTATAGAGTCGCTGAAGCAGGAAGATAAGGAATAACATTTAAAGCAAGAAAAACTATAATAGGAATCCGCAAGGCTTCACTCCCGCGAATTCCTATTGTTTTATGCCAAGCTATAGCTTTTTATAGCAAAGCCACCAGTCATAACATTCGATTTCCTTGTTTTTAGCTTTTTCCAATCTTTCTTTTACTGCCTGTTCTGTAGGCGTTATAGGCACTATCACCTTATCGCCGATTAATTCATTGTCTGGCCAGTTTGCAGGCAGCGCTACTTTATTGGTATCTCCAATTTGCAAGGCTTTAACCGCTCTAAGTATTTCACCGATATTTCTTCCTATTTCTTGGGGATAATACATCATAAGGCGTAAAATTCCTTTGTCATCTACTATGAAAACAGCCCTTACAGTATTTGTACCTTTGCTTTCATGGATCATACCCAACGTTTTAGCTACGTTACCCAGCTCATCAGCAATTATAGGGAAAGGTATCTTTACACCCAGGTTTTGCTCTATCCATTCGGTCCATTTTATGTGTGCAAATAGTTGATCGACAGATAAACCTATCAGGTCTACATTAAGCTCTTGGAACTTGTCAAAATTTTTAGCAAAAGAAACAAATTCGGTCGTGCATACGGGCGTAAAATCGCCGGGATGACTAAACAAGATAAACCACTTACCGCTATAATCTTCGGGGAGTTTTTTAACGCCATGAGTGGTTTTTACTTCCATGTGCGGAAACGGTTCCCCTAATAATGGCATAGTATGTAAATTTTCCGTAATTCATACCTCCTAAATTATTCGTACTTGATACTTATTATTATATCATAAATATTATCAATGTCAAGCATATATTTTGTATTTAAAATTTCATCTTTTATGCAGATATTATTGGATGTCTACCGATTCTCTTAACATTTTTGGTTGAAGTCTTTTTGGCATTGCGAAATCCCATCTGGATAAAAACACCATACAACATAGTATTTAAAAATATTGGCAAAAATATCGGCCGGAAATCGGCTTGCTTAAAGCATTTCCCGATCATATGGATCCTAAATTTTTAGCAGTTAAATGTCGAAACCCCGTTTATAAAAATGCCAAAATATATCTTTAGATATGTTGCAAATATTTGTTTAGAGAGGTAAAATGAAAATAATCGGTAGGAGTGTCTCAGCATTGTTTATTATAAGAAAAATGGTGATGATATTTTTCTTTATAATAGCGACTTTATTGAATATAATCATTATTACAATAAAAGGCTCTCAAAAACTGACTGGGAATTCAATGGATTCCTAACGTAGTTCATACAGCTTTCGGAAGAAAGCTTAGTAAAGGTGAATGTTGGAGGTAAGACATAAACAGTCGAGCCTTTAACATAGATTTTAAGCGCTTTCGGAGTTTTCGAAAGTACTCAAATTTATTGAAAAGAGGATGAAGCCTAATTATGGCAAAAATAAAAATAAAGCCCATGATGATTGCTTTATTTGTAGTAGGTATGGCTGCTGTATTAATTGGAGGTGCTTATTTGATTAATGCATCTGCAGTTGAAACCATAACTTCTCCGGAAGACGTTATTGAGAAGTATGTAAATGATCCTGCTAAATATCAAAATTTTGCCGTTGAAAGTTTTCTGAATCCCGAAGTTATTGATGACACTAAGTTCATTGAATGTGAAAAGGTAGATCCGTTATTTGCTGCAAATCACAACACTAGATATTCTGGAGAATATACTGACATAGTGGCATATAAAGTAAAATACGAGATAACCTATAAAGATGAATACAAGCATATGGTGACCGAACCGAGCGGCATTAAGGAAAAGTTATTTATCTTGATTAAGAGTGATGACAGATGGCTTATTGATGGAGTAGGTTATTAAACGGCTGAAAGGAGTAGATGCCAATGTATTTATAAATTGGTATTACACAACGTCAACAAATCGTTCATCATCTTGGACTGGTGTAGAGGAATTATATGATTATATCTTCGGTAGCACTTCAAAAATAAATGCTAGCATGAGCAACTGGAGTAGCGTGAGTTATGCAGATATTATTCAACTTACTAATGGTGGAGAGGGCTATCATTCGTTGATAATTAGTGGCGTTGAGTATTCTTCTTATGTCAGATGCGATTTATTGGTTTGTACGCACACTACGGATCGTAGACACGTATCTTTAGCAAGTTACTATTCAGGTGCAACAAAAAGATATATTGATATTGTCAGTAGCGACTTATAAAAATGTTATTATTTAAAACGAAAAGCTATTGCTCTGTTATGGGCAATAGCTTTTTAGGTACATTCAGCATGAGCGCAGTCTAACGAGTGCAAGTCCCGGATTTGCTCAGCAGTGGGAAGAATATAGCTGAAGGCAAGGGCGTCCATCGTGAGGGGAAATCTGAAGGAAGCTGGATACTGGAACATACACGAATAGATTTTATATAAATATTATTTATGATATAATATTTCATATAAAAGGTCATATCATAAAAGATGCAGACACCGGGATATGGCTGGAACGAATAGGATGTTCACAATATTGCAATTAGGAGGGGAGAGGTACCTGTTCGGTTATATAAAACCCGATAAACCGGAGCTTAAGATAAAAGAATATCAATACTTTCGCTCATATTATTGCGGCTTATGCAAAGCGCTAGGCAAAAATTTAGGTCAGGTTTCCCGCTTTACTGTAAGCTATGACCTTGCTTTTGCTGCGCTGTTATTTGCTTCGCTGCATGATGGGCAGGATGAAATAGCATCTGAACGATGCATTGCGGACCCAATTCACAAGAAGCCTATAATTAAAAACAACCGTTTTGTGGATTATGCCGCCGACATGAATATTATACTCATGTATCATAAATTGCTCGATGATTGGCATAACGATCATTCATTGCCGGCAAAAACAGCAGCGGTTGCTTTGTATTGTGGCTTTAAATCAGCTAAGTTAAGATATCCGGCTAAAAGCCGGCATATCGCACATAAGCTAGGCGAGCTGGACGTGCTGGAGAAAGCGCGATGTGATGTTGTCGATGAGGCTGCCGAACCTTTTGCCGGCCTTTTAAGAGAAATTTTGACCTATCCATGGGATGACATACCGTTCGAACAATCCCGGTATATACAGGATATGGCCTATGATCTCGGGCGCTGGATATATATCTTAGACGCTTATGACGATGTCGAGAAGGATGCCTCTTCGGGTAATTATAATCCCGTGCTTCTTCAATTTCATTATGAAGGGCGGGATATAAAAGAATTTAAAGTTAGTATAAAAGAGTGGGTAGAATTCAATCTGACATATACTTTGAGCAGGGTGGAAGAGAGCTATAGGCTGTTGGATATTAAACGCAATAAAGCCATATTGGATAATTTCATATATCTTGGGTTATATAAATCCATGAGCGATGTACTGAAAGGTTAAGCAGGAGGTAAAGACGTGAAAGATAAAGTGGTAATAGTAGGGGCGGGGTATGAGAGCATTAAGGATATATAAACGTGCGTATCATCTCATGGATGTGCCGATTGAAGGCGGCGATTGCGGCCGATTATGCGGCCGCATTTGCTGTGCTGCAAGGGAGGGTTGGGGTATATACCTTTTGCCAGGCGAGGAGAGAATAGTTCGTGCAAAAATGTTTCACATGAAAAAACACAGGCGGAGACGATACAATATCCCTCGCGATATACCGTATCTGTATTTTGCATCATGCGATGACGTATGCGGTAAGGATAGTACGGCACGGCGCTACAGGCCTATACAATGCCGCACATATCCTCTTATGCCGTATATGAGCGGTGGAAGGTTGATGCTTATAAAAAATCCTATAGGACAGTGCCCCCTATCTATAAGGCAATTGAACCGAGAATTCATAAATCGATGCTTTCAAGCATGGGAGATGCTGATAACAATACCTGAGGTTGCGCATCTTATAGAATATGATAGCCGGCTTATCCGCCAAGGTAAGCCTTTTGCACCTGAGGATTGTCGGCCAATTCCTTAGCTGGGCCCTCCAGGGCTATGCGCCCGGTTTCCATCACATATGCCCGGTTGGCTATTGACAAAGCCATACGTGCATTCTGCTCAACCAACAATATTGTAGTGCCGCTGTTGTTTATCTCTTTTATTATCTTCTATATCCTGCCTTATGCCGTCTTTGTCAGCGCGTTTATAAGCCCCAAGTTCGAGATTTTCCAATACAGTCATATTGGTGAATATGCGGCGTCCCTCGGGAACCTGGCTTATACCGAGTTTTACTATATCAGGAGGCGATAGATGGGTTATGTCATTACCCATAAAGGTTATGCTCCCGTTTTTTGGCTTTGTCAAGCCGCATATTGTATTCAATGTAGTGGATTTTCCGGCACCGTTGGCTCCTATAAGTGAAACTATTTCACCTTCTTCCACGGTAAGCGATATGCTCTGTATGGCATGTATCGCACCATAGAATACATGTATATCGTTTAACTCAAGCATGGCAGCCATGTTTAATCCTCCCCCAGATAGGCTTTTATAACCTGTGGATTACTTTTTATATCTTCCGGCGTTCCTTCAGCTATAAGCTTGCCATAATCCAATACATATATGCGCTGGCATATACCCATAACCACCGACATGTCGTGCTCGATTAGCAATATGGTAAGGTTAAACCTATCTTTTATCCACATTATAAGCCTCATGAGATCAGCGGTTTCCTGTGGATTCATACCGGCAGCCGGTTCATCCAACAGCAGCAGTTTCGGCTGTAATGCCAGCGCACGCGCTATCTCCAGGCGGCGCTGTTGACCATACGGCAGATTTTTAGCCGGTATATCCTTTTTATCAGCCATATCGAATATATCCAACAATTCAACAGCTTTGCGCCTTAATTCGGCCTCGCTTTTGGTATAAGAAGGCGTGTGGAATATTGCGTCCCATAGGCTGTAATCTATATGCACGTGGTAAGCCAGCATGACATTATCCAATACCGTCATTTCCTTGAATAAGCGTATGTTTTGGAACGTCCGGCCTATGCCCATACCGGCTATCTCATGTGGGGAGGCTTTGGCCAGGTCTACTTCCACCTCGCCGTGCAGCTTAAGCTGACCGCCCGACGGTATATATACGCCGGTGATGAGATTAAATAATGTAGTTTTTCCGGCACCGTTAGGCCCTATAAGGCCGACAATTTCACCTGGATGAACTTCTATATTTACGTTGGCTATAGCATTCAGCCCGCCAAAATTCTTGCTTACATCATTTGCCGTTAGTAGCGGTGGCATCTTTATCACCTCGTTTCAACAGTTTCCACGATAGTTCGGCGTTACCCAACAGCCCTTGAGGGCGGTACAGCATTATGACCAGCAGCAATAAGGCATATAATATCATGCGCAAGGTAGGCAAATCCTGCAGTACCATGGATAGCAAAGTCAGCGCGGCAGCGCCTACTACCGATCCGGTAATACTGCCAAGGCCACCGAAAACCACCATGACCAGTATATCTATGGATTTCATGAAACCAAAAGCGTTTGGCTTAAGGAAATAAAAGTAATTTGCATATAACGAGCCGGCTATCCCGGCGAAAAAGGCTCCTATAGTGAAAGCCAGTATTTTATAGCGTGCTATATTTATACCCATGGATTCGGCTGCCACATCGTCCTCGCGTATGGCTATGCATGCTCGGCCGTATGATGAATGAATAAAATTGTATATTATTATGATGGTACCGGCTGTCATGGCGAATATCCAGGGCCAATTGACGTATCTGGGTATATCAGCCAGCCCGCTTGCACCGCCTATATAATCTATATTCAATGCTATGATCCTTATTATCTCGCTCAGGCCGAGTGTGGCTATAGCCAGGTAATCGCCCCGTAATCTCAACGTGGGTATGCCTACCAGCACACCGACTATAGCGGCCGATACAGCCGATGTTGCTATGGCCAGCGGAAATGGCAGATGCAGTTTGAGCGTCATAACCGCCGATACGTACGCACCTATGGCCATAAAGCCGGCATGACCCAGCGAGAATTGACCGGTGAAGCCGGTTATGAGATTTAAGCTGACAGCTAAAATTATGTTTATGCATAGAAGAAATAGATTCAACTGCAGGTGCTGATCGATGATATCGAAGGATATCAGCAATTGTATTATGGCATATATGGCGGCCAGCGTCATTATATTGCGTATTAGATTATGCCGTTTATCAGCCATCGCTCACACCTTCTCTCCCGTATTCTTTCCCAGCAAGCCAGATGGCTTGATGAGCAATATTATGATAAGTATAACGAAAGCCACGGCATCCCTGTAATTGGAGTTCAAATAGCCGCTGACCAACGTTTCTATCATGCCCAGCAGCAAACCGCCTACCATAGCGCCCGGTATGCTGCCTATGCCGCCGAATACCGCCGCTATAAAGGCTTTAAGGCCTGGTGTTATGCCCATTAGCGGGTCTATCGAATTATAATATATACCGACCAATATGCCGGCGGCACCGGCGAGAGCTGACCCTATGGCGAAAGTAGCCGATATAGTGGTGTCTACGTTTATACCCATAAGCTGCGCAGCGCCCTTATCCATGGAGACTGCGCGCATGGCCTTTCCTATCTTAGTGCGCTGTACTATGAATTGCAATAATATCATAAGTATTATAGATATAAGCAATATATATAATTGCATGCTGCTTATATTGATCTGGCCGCTCATGAAACTGAATTGACGGTTAGTCAATACTGTAGGGAAACTGCGCGTGTCCGGTCCGGCTATATACATTGTGGTATATTCGAGTAACAGCGACATACCTATAGCTGTTATAAGGAGGGCTATCCTCGATGAATTTCTCAAAGGACGGTATGCTACCTTCTCTATAGCCATGCCGAGTAACGCGCTTATGGCCATTGACAACAGCAGAGCGGGGATAAAGCCCAGGCCCAATAGTGCCGTGGCTATAAAACCTATATAAGCGCCTATCATATAGACATCGCCGTGAGCAAAATTTATCAGGTTTATTATGCCATATACCATTGTATAACCTAATGCCAGCAAGGCATATATACTGCCCAAGGATATGCCGTTTAATAATTGCTGTAAAAGTACCGCCAAGCCTTTCTCACCTCTCCTATAAATATAAATATTGCCAAACAGGTTAGCCCCCGTTTGGCAGATATATGAGCCTATATTAATGGGTTAAGGCTCAATTCTGGTAACGAATTCCTGCTTATCGCCTTTCCACTGTACTATTACAACGGATTTGACAGGGTTATGATTCTCGTCTATGGACAGAGTACCGGTTACGGCCTCAAAATCCTTTGTGGATGCGAGGGCATCCTTTATTTTTACCGGATCTGTCGAATTGGCGCGCTTTATCGCATCGGCCAAAAAATACATCTCATCGTATCCTGATGCATGGAATGAATTAGGATCTTTATTGTATTTGGCATTAAATGCCTCGCGGAAGTCTACGACTTTTTGAGCGGTATCATCCGCCGAATAGTGGTTAGTGAAATAAACATCGGTCAAAGCTGCAGCGCCGGCTTCTTGAGGGACTACGTTTGAATCGTATCCATCGCCGCCCAGTATAGGGGCGGTTATACCCATTTCTCTAGCCTGCTTTATTATAAGGCCTACTTCGTTATAATAGCCGGGAACATATATTACATCAGCATTGTAACCCTTCAATTTGGTCAGCACGCTGCGGAAATCCTTGTCCTTACCCTGATAATATTCTTCAGCCAGTATCTCTCCGCCATTTGATGTGAATACATCCTTAAAGCTTGCAGCTAAACCTTTGCTGTAATCCGATGTGGTTTCCACATACATGACGGCGGTTTTAGCATTTAGATCGTTCACTGCGAATTTAGCCATGCTGCCGCCTTGAAAGGAGTCATTGAAGCATGTGCGGAAGATATATTCGGCTACGCCATTTTCGGTTACGGTTACGTCGTCGGCTGTAGCCGAGCCGGATATAAGCGGTATTTTATTTTCGGTTACGACTGGCCTTGCGGCTTTGACATTACCGGATGTAGCAGGACCGAGTATAGCCACTACTTTATCTTTGGCCAGCTTTGTTGCCACATTGGTAGTTTCGGCAGGATCGGACTTATTATCTTGTTTGATTAATTCTATCTCTTTGCCCAATACGCCACCGGCCTTGTTTATCTCCTCTACCGCCAGTTCGATGCCTTCTACCGATGCCTGGCCGTATTGCGCGAGATCGTTTGACAGCTCGTAGTTAAGACCTACCTTTATCGTATCGTCGTTTCCTGATGAGCCGGTCGTGGACGTATCGGTACCACACCCCGCGGCCAGAGGGATTAACAGCATTATGGCCATCAATAATATAAATAGCCGTTTCAATATGAAACACCATACCTTTCTAAAATACATTTGTACTTTACTCGTGTATAAATATACTATAGCAGTGCGCTAAAGTCTTGTCAAATGGAAATTTGAGAAAGTGTGATGAACAGGCAGGCGGCTGGATATGCATAGAGGCGGGTATATACCCGCCTCTATGTACGGAGACAATTACTTTTCCCTCAGCGCCTCGGGCAACTCGGGCTGATACCACGTCCAAAAACAAGCTGATGCCGCATTTATGCTTGCAAACAAGGCTAAAGCGGCGGCGGCCAGCGAGAACGCCCATTTTATCATCTTACGCCTCATATTTTTCACCTCCTTGTCTTATATATTGATCCAACGGCTTAATAGATTGTCTACAGAACTTACAAAGCCGTGACCTGCGGGCAAAAGCGTGAAACACTGCCACAACATGCCTAGAGCTATAGATACGCCCAGCCACGGTAGGTGAGCGGTCATGAGCAAGGATGAAGCTCCCAGAGTCATAACCCATAGCATAGAGCGTTTATGTAATATGGGCTTACGTCTGGCCGGTATAGGCTTTTCGGGGGCCTCGTCCGGTGCGTGTTTGAGCATTATATATAAGGAGATAATAGTGCCCAGCGCTATGAGTGCATAGTTCCAATTGCCCATAACCTTTGATCCATGCAGCGCTGTAAGGCCGAGCAGTGGGGATGATACGGCACCCGCTATGGCACACCGTCCGGCGCTGGAGCAGTGAGCGCCACCTGAGAAATTTCTAAGCCAGGCTGACGATGATGCGGCAACCATGGTCGGCCAGAAGGCCCCGACCAACAAGCCGATCATAGCCGTAAATCCGGCCGATAATGCGGCCGATAGCGCCATGGTGATGGAATATTCTATGACCTGGCGCGACGGCTCGTCCAACCTCAGGTTTTTTTGGAAGCTGTATGATATCCTTTTAGCGGCATCATCGACGCTCATATCGCACTTCCTCCGGTATATGCTTATCTTTAATGATGCGGCGTTTTCTTATATTGTCCATATAGTTTCCGCCCAACCATCCTATAGCGAGCATGATCATGAGCGACGGCAGGCCATATAGCAACTGAAGCGCCGTGCTGTTTTCCAATGCTTCCATGGATGTACCGAAAAGTCCTATAAGGGGATTTGTTATAAGCTCGGATATGCCGGATGCAATGCCGCTGCATAAGGCTACGTTTATTGTCTGACCTATGTCCAGATGTAAAAGAGCATATATTATCACGAGATAGGGGAAAAGCAAAATTAAGGTGTGTACTCCGAAGTTTAAGGGCAAAAAGGTACGCACAGCGAAATTGACGGCTCCTTGAAGGAGGGCTGCATATATGAGGTTTTTCATATCGAATTTTATGCTCATAAGGCGAAGACCAAGCCATATCATTATAAAGGCCTCTGGTACGGCCCTTATTGCTATGCTCAATACCGTAAGTTTCACTATATTATTGCTCCTTTCGGTCGAATTATGCTGCAATAATATTATACCTTATATATCGGCAAATGGATAGTTTTTCATTGCAATATGTTAATTTATCAATTTGTAGTATAATAGAAATGGTTTATGAATAAATAAAAGAAGGGATGTTCTACGTGCAGCAGATAGTATATGAAGTTGGAAAGAGTCTTTATATAAATATTACCAACCGATGTACCAATAGATGCAGTTTCTGTCTCAGAGAAAATGAGGATGGCTACAGAGGCTATGACTTGTGGCTGGATAGAGAACCGAGCGTGCAAGAGGTCGTGGAAGCTGTGGGCGATCCGAGAAGATATAAAGAAATAGTATTTTGCGGATATGGTGAGCCGATGATAAAATTGGATGAACTTTTGGAGATCAGTAGGGCTTTGAAAAGTAAGGGGGCGCGTATAAGGATAAATACCAACGGGCAGGCCAATCTTATACATGGCCGCAATGTGGTACCGGAGTTAGTCGGCCTTATAGATGCCGTATCTATAAGCCTTAATGCTCCGGATGCCAAACGTTATGCTGAAATATGCGATCCGGAATTCGGCGAGCAGGCCTTCGATGCCATATTAGAATTTGCAGCCGAGTGCAAAAAATATATACCGGATGTTACGCTTACAGTGGTGAATGTATTACCGCCTGACGATATAGAGCGATGCAAGGCTATTGCCGATAAATTGGGAGCGGGTTTTCGAGTGAGAGAGTATGAGCGTTAAAAAGGACGGAAGGTGTTATTGTGGATCTAAGCCGTATATTTGATATATTAGGAGAAGAACTGATAGTCATGCTCTCGGCTATGTTGCCGGTATGGGAGCTCAAAGGCGCTATACCGATGGCAAGGGCTTTCGGTATGGATTCGCTTAAGGCCTTCTTGCTATCTTATATAGGAAGCGGTATACCGGTTCCACTGCTGTTGGTATTTCTGCGGCCGGTCATGGATTATCTGGATCGCACTGAGATCTTTTCTCGATTTTCTCAATGGCTTAAGCAGCGATCGCTTAATAGGAGCGATGTTGTAAGACGTTACAGCCTGCTCGGCCTTTTTATATTTACAGCAATACCGTTGCCCACTACAGGGGTGTGGACCGGCTCTATTATAGCTGCACTTCTAAGATTGCCGCTATTGCCGGCTATGGTTACGATACTGGCCGGCAATGCCGTGGCAGGATTTCTTATCGTATTTGTGCTGCATTGGGTATAGTATTCAGGCGGAGTAAGGCTCTACGTGCACCTGTACATCCTTGACCTCGGGTACAGCTTTAATAATAGAAGCTTTAACCTCTTCGGCCACATCATGCCCCTGTGCCACAGTCATATCTTCCTTTACCGATATCGATATATCCACCATCAGCGTTGAGCCGTATTGTCGCGTTTTTATATCATCTATATGAACCACGTCGGCTACACTCAAAACAACCTGCTTTATCTTATCCAGCACGTCGGAATCTGCAGATGAATCCAACAGCTCGTCGGCTGAACGGTGCAATACCTTTATGCCGGCTCGTATGATTATAAGGGCCATTATAATACCGGTTACGGGGTCCAAAAAAGTCCATCCGATCATAGCTCCTGTTATACCGACGAGAACGCCGCTGGTGGATAGGACATCGGAACGGTGATCCCAAGCCGTTGCCATTAAAGCGGTGCTTTTGGTTTCATTAGCTACTTTTATAGTGTAACGATATAGTATTTCTTTAACTATTATGGTTATGATAGCTGCTATTATTGCCAACATACCCGGTATCTGTGGGCCGGAGCTTAAGGACGTTACTGCCCTGTATATTATCATGCCGCCCGTTATAATCAATATTATAGCTAAAATCCATGCGGCCAGCGATTCGGTTTTTTCGTGGCCGTAAGGGTGTTCCTCGTCAGCCGGCTGAGCGGCTGTCTTTACCCCCCACATCGTTACCAAGCCAGTTAATATATCGCCGATTGAATTAGCGGCATCGGCTATCATGGCCGTGCTGTTGGCCAATATACCGGCCGTAAGCTTTAATACAGCCAGCATGACATTAGCTATTAGCGATAAACGCGAGGCCTGCTGGTTTTTCGAATATTTGTCTTTCATCAAAAATTGACCTTCTTATCAATTGAAATATAATAACTTGCTAATTATACTATAATAATAATGAAAATGCAACAATAATAAACGATGATATTTATCAATTGATAATAAATAATGTTATCAATGTAATCACATTTTCTATTCTACAAAACAAAAATCGCAACCGTCAACACAGCACCTATGTGATATAATGGTATAAAGATAAAGTTTCTCAAAGGAGATACATATGGATAGCGATACATTTATCATATTTCCGACGCGCCATTTGGTCAGACAGTACAGGGACAAGTGTATTAGAGAAAGCACTGCAGGGTTTGCTGTGGTAAACGCTATGACGTTCGATGATCTTGTTGACCGGTGTATGCCGCGGGTAAATCATATGACGCACATAGATGATATGTATAGGCGCTCTATAGTGGATGCTATTATGCGCAAAGAAAATTTGTCTTATTTTAAGCAGATTTTGCCGGGTTATGTATGGACGGTTGCCGAGGATATAGGCGAGCTTAAAATGGCCGGTATAACGCCAGACCGGTTCAAAAGCTTGTGGCCGGTCGGCGACGCTGCCCGGGCTGCCGATATGTACCATATATACGACAGTTATGAAGAAATATTGCGCAAAAACCTGCTGTATGACAAAGAGGATAGATATATATTGGCAGAGCAAACCTTATCGAAGGGGCTGCCGACTTTTTTATGCAGCGTAAACGAAATGGCATTTATGTATTTTTTCGATGCCACACCGCTTCAGCAGCGCATTATAGACGCTGTAAAAAAGCATATTCCGTGCAAAGTGGTGGACGGTATTGTGCGCCAAGATGATCATGTGGCGCATATAAAGGCGTTGAATATAAGCATGACCGGTGCATGGGACAGGCGCACCGAGTGTTTGTGGATAGCCGATAAGGCAAAAGAGCTTCTAATGGCGGGGTATAAACCTTCGGATATATGCATAGTTGTGCGCGATGCGGCTGCTTATAGGGAAACGATGGGATGGGCTTTTAGGCGAAAGGGCTTGGCTGCGCCCGGTGAAAGCGCGAGTTTGCTCGATAGCCCTATGATTTCGAGCATACTGCGCTGGTTGGATAGTCTGTGGGATGATAGTGTATCGATAGATGCTATAAGCGACGGTATTTATTTAAGGCAGTTAAATCTTAAAGCAATGAATTTATCTCTGCATGATACGCCTGATAGCTATGCGCAAAAGCTTATTGACACGCTGGAAAACTCCGGCTTACGGTTTTCCATCGCAGAACGCGGACGTTTAGGGGAGATAGAGCAGATGGCGGCCGATGTGAAAGCCTATGAGCAGTTTGTATATATTCTGCAGTCGCTGGTGTCAGCCCAACAATGGAGCGGCATGACAAACGCTGTAGGCTTGGACGAGTTTTGCGGCACGTTGCGCGACATGTGCGGGCGTGCAGCTTATCGCGGCAGCATATCTTACGACAGGGGCCCTTCTCTGCTTATGCCCAGTGCGGTGCGTGGGCTTACCTTTCCTGTGATTTTCATGGCAGGCATGGTGGAAGGCGAGTTTCCAAGGGCTATACGAGCCGATTGGTTTATAAAAAACGATGAGCGCTTAAAGGCTGGAGTTATGCCGACATCGCGCAGTCTGCTGGCACAGGAGCGCATTTTCTTCAACCTAGCCGTACAAGCAACTCAACGCATGCTTTTTATGACATATCCCAAAGTAAAGCCGGATGGTACGCCCGCGCTTATATCATCGTTTGTGGAGGATA
This sequence comes from Mahella sp., assembly GCF_020054945.1. Classification (GTDB taxonomy): domain Bacteria; phylum Bacillota; class Clostridia; order Mahellales; family Mahellaceae; genus Mahella. The sequence continues at coordinate 25,113 of NZ_JAIHAU010000014.1, read as the reverse complement.
TAAAAGCTTTATTGCATGATATGCCTGTATACGACGTATCTGTGAATGATATGCTGGATATGCACGATGATATCCGGCAGGAGACGAACGAATCGGTTGGCTATACGGCTTGTGGCGATATGCAGGTATATATAAAAAACAAATTTCAAAACAGTTCATTCTCGGCTACGGCTTTTAACGAATACGCAATGTGCCCGTACAAGTTTTTTATGGGCAGGCTGTTGGGATTGAGCGCTGAAGAAGATAAAACGAGGCCTTCGGCATTGGATATAGGCAGTATATATCATGCGGTGCTGAAAGAATTTATGCAAGATTATGTAGGCATCGGACTTGTGCCGGATAAGCGTGAGCAATATGTACAACGGTTGGCCGATATAGCGATAGGGCATATCGATGCATCCGGTATAAAGTTGAAGTATGCCACGGAAACGCTTTACGATGTGGAAAAACAGCGAATGGTGGCTTTGCTGGCAACATGGTTGGATGCCGAGTTGGCGCTTGAGCAAAGGCATAAAGGCACTTATAAACCATATAGATTGGAACAAGCCTTCGGCATGGACGGCGCGCCGCCGCTTATATTGAGCGATGACCTATACGACATAAGGCTTATAGGGCGAATAGATAGAATAGATACGGCCCAAGACGGCCGATTTATCATATACGATTATAAAAAGGGCAAAAGCACGCCGGATGTACATGATATAGCTGACGGCATGGATTTTCAATTGCCCGTGTATATATGGGCGGCCGGCAAAATGCTCGAACATGAAGGCTATGCGCCCGCGGGTGCGGCTTATTATTCGATAGAGGGAGCGGGATTAAAAGGCATGATGGTGAAGAAAGGCAGCGGCATAAATACGGCGAGGCAGAAAAAGGGCGTGCTGGACGATAAAGAATGGGATGATATGTTGAAACAGCTTGAGCAAAAGCTTTTTGAGAATTTCGATTCCATAATGTGCGGCCTATATCCCAAACAGCTCCAAAAATGCCCGCTATATGATGCTTACAACGGTGGATTTTGCGATTTTACAAATATATGCAATGCTTAGATTGGAGTGTGAGCATGAAATATACTGATGCCCAGCGAACCGCCGTATATACGATGGATAAAGATATTGTCGTGACAGCCGGTGCCGGCGCCGGCAAAACCCGCGTGTTGGTCGATAGATACATATATATATTAAAGGAAAGACTGGCCGATATAGATGAAATAGCGGCTATAACATTTACCGAACGCGCAGCGGCTGAGATGTCGGAGCGCATACGCAAAGCAGCGGATGACGAGATGAAGTCCGGCGATAAAGATTATTGGTCGGATGTAAAAGAGCGTTTGACCACTGCTTATATTTCCACTATACACAGCTTTTGCGGCAGATTATTGCGCGAAAATCCGGTGGAAGCCAATGTGGACCCGTTTTTCGATGTAGTGCTGCCAGCACAGGCTGATATATGGCTGGACGAGGCCGTAGCCAAAGCCGTGGTAGAGGCGTTGGAGGCGACCGGAGCTCCGGATGTTCGCCCTCTTATAATGAGCTATGGCTTTGATAAGCTATGCGCAAATATAAAAGCCCTGTATAAGCAGATAAGGGATTGCGGTTTTTTGATAGCTGAAGCGGCGAAAAAGACCGATATGGAACAGCCAGATGCAGAAGCCGTCATATATATATTGGCCGCGACGGAAGAGAACTATTCAGAAAGAAAACGTGCGGCCAACAGTCTCGATTATGAGGATATGCAGCGCAAAGCGGTGGAGCTTTTGCAGATGCCTGCCATGGCGGATCTATATAATCATCGATTTAAATTTCTCATGGTGGATGAGGGTCAGGATATAAACTACATACAATATAGATTGATTACAAGCATAGCGGGCCATGAGGGATGCCGCCTTTTTACCGTAGGCGATGCCAAGCAATCTATATACCGTTTCAGGGGCTCGCAAGTGGAGCTGTTCGATAAGATGGCTGAGGATATCTCTGCCAACGGAGGCCGGAAATTGACGATGGCTGAAAATTTCCGCAGCGGCGGCGGTATAATAGATTTCGTGAACCGGCAGTTTCATAGTTTGATGGATCATTACGAAGCGGTTAAGCCTGTAAGAAAGGATCACGGCTACATATCGGTGGAAATACTGCCCGTTGATGTTGAAGGCTCGATGGAAAGCCGCAAACAGGCTGAAGCCGAGGCATTGGCTCAACGAATAGCGCATATGGTGGAGCACAGGGAAGCGGTGATATACGACGATGCCTCCGGAACATTTCGAGCGCCGCGGTACAGGGATATAGCTGTGCTGTTTCAAAAACGGACGCACCTTTTACCATTTGAAGATGCATTTGAGCGTTATGATATACCGTATCAGGAGATAAGCGGCGGCGGTTTTTACGATTGCCAGGAAGTAAAGGATATGATAAATATTCTAACCAGTATAGCGCATCCGTCCGATATCATAGCGCTGGTCGGCACACTAAAGGCTTTTTTCGACATTAATGATGAGATGCTGCTGGCCATGGCAAGTTGCGGCGGTATACCATATGCACTGGATCATGCCGACCGATTGCCAGATGCATACCGCGTGCCTATAAACCGTGCGGCCGAATATATGGCTAAGTGGCGAGCCATGTCCGATACTATGAATATATCGGATATGCTCCAATTGATACTGGATGACAGCGGATATGAGAAACGTCTGGCATCGCGGCAGGGTGGTGCGCACATGGTCAGTAATGTGTGGAAATTCTGCGATATGGTGACGTCAGCGGCCCATAGCGGTGTGTTGATCGATGAATTCTTAATGCATATCAGGATCATGGCCGATGCGCTTGATGAAGGCGAAGCGCCGCTGGAGATCGACGGCAATGATGCCGTTTCCATAATGACCGTTCATTCGGCCAAAGGTTTAGAATTTCCGGTGGCAGTCATACCGGATATGTCATCGATATTCCGCAGCGATAGCTCACCGATGATTTTCGATGTTGATAAAGGCATAGGCATAAAGCCGGACGGCGATAGCAAGGGTTCAAAATGGCAGGATATAAAGGATAAACTGGCGCAGGAACAGCAACGAGAGCATATGCGCCTTATGTATGTCGCGTTTACGCGAGCCAAAGACCGGCTCATCCTGTCCAGCGATGATGTGGATACGACTAAACAAAAGCAGCCATCGTGGTGGAAGTGGCTGAAAGACAGCGGTATATCGCTGACTCAGAATAATCATCCGTTGCCGGAAATAGCGGCTGCTTTGGATAGTGCCGATATGCCTGTAAAACGCAATGGCGCTGTTCAAACGAATATGATAGCTAAAGGTACTCTACCAGAGCTGCTGTACAGGCCGGTTACGCCGCTTATCACATACATGCAATGCCCGCGCCAGTATTACTACGAATATGTACTGCAGCTCGATTCCGAATGGTTTGCCGCACCCGATACCGGCGTTATAGGCCATGCAGAAGGGATGAGCGCCGTCCGGATAGGGGATATAGTGCACAGCATATGTGAGAAATTAAAGCATGCCGATGAGATAGATGCTTTGGTGGACGAGGCGTTGGACGGTCTGGATGCAAGCATCCAGCTCCGCGAGAGGATAAGGAATATGGTGGTTTCATACGCGGAGGGCCCTTATTTTAGCTGTGATGCCGATGAAGTCAAGGTAGAGCTGCCATTTATAATGAAGCTGGATGAAAACATAGCACTGGCGGGACGAATAGACCGAATGATCATAAAGGATGGGCATGCTACTATTGTGGACTTTAAGACCGGCTTTGTCCATGCTGATAATATAGAAAGCATATCGACGGAATATATGCTGCAGCTTGCGGCATATGCCATGGCCGCTCGGCAAGTGTTCGGGCTGGTTGTGGACGAAGCTGTCATATATTACCTTGAGTCCAATATCGCATATAAGGTGGATATAAGCCCCGAAGCTATAGATGAGGCACGCCGACGCCTTATCGACGCCGTAAAAGCTATAGAATCAGCGAAAGGAATGGATGATTTCCCTCCATCCTATAGACACTGCAGCCGTTGCGGGTATAAAATATGCGAAAACGCTCACAAGTAATATAAAGCCTGCATCAGCTAATTCAGCAATCGAAAATTAAAGACTGCAAGCCGTGCTATATATACGAAAAGAGCTTTGGGTATTTATACAAAATTGGCCGTATCTATTACGAAGGCTGGATATATGATATAATATATAAAAATCAATATAAAAGGAGCTGGTTTATATGGCTTTGGAAGGAAAGAAACTGGTAATGCTTGCGGCCAACGATTATGAAGATTTAGAGCTATGGTATCCTGTTATAAGGCTGCAGGAGGCCGGAGCTGAGGTTGTAGTAGCTGCAGCCAAGCCGGGCACAGTGATGAGCAAACATGGGTATCCTGTAGAGGCGACAGTAGCATTTGCCGATGTAAAAGCCGACCAAGTTGACGGGGTGTTGGTACCGGGCGGCTGGGCTCCGGACGGCATACGCAGGCATAGAGAAGCCCTTGATATTGTGCGCCAGATGAATAGAAGCGGTAAATTAGTGGCTGCTATATGCCATGCCGGCTGGGTGCTTGCATCGGCTGAGATTTTGCAGGGCAGAACAATGACATGTGTGTCGGCTATAAAAGATGATGTTATCCATGCCGGCGCCAAATATATCGATCAACCCGTAGTGGTGGACGGCAACCTCATTACGTCACGTACGCCGGCCGATTTACCGCAGTATATGAAAGCAATAGTGGAGTTTTTGAGCAATTAAAGTGAAAAGCTATCTGTAATGACATGCTGTATCAAGAGATTAATGGAATAACGCCTTAGAAAATAAAAAATTCTATAGGCGTTATTCCATATTTAAAATATATTGCGGTGAATTTATAATATCAGCGCAGGCATGTATTTGCAAAACTATCGTAGAAAGGATATCTGCATATGAATATACAAGAAGAAGCATTAAAATTACATAAAGAGCATAAAGGGAAACTCGAGATAACATCCAAGGTAAAGGTGGAATCCGCTTATGATTTAAGCCTTGCGTATACGCCGGGGGTGGCGGAACCATGCAGGAGGATACATGAAAACCGCGATGATGTTTATGAGTATACAATTAAAGGCAATACTATAGCGGTGGTAACAGATGGCACCGCTGTATTGGGATTGGGCGATATAGGCCCTGAAGCCGGCCTTCCTGTTATGGAGGGCAAAGCCGTACTGTTTAAGGCATTTGGTAATGTAGATGCATTTCCCATATGTCTTGCTACCAAAGACGTGGAAGAGATCGTGAAGGCCGTAAAGCTGATATCGCCGGCATTTGGAGGCATAAACCTTGAAGACATATCGGCACCCAGGTGTTTTGAGATAGAGCAACGCTTAAAAGCGGAGCTGGACATACCGGTATTCCACGATGACCAACATGGCACCGCAGTAGTTGTGCTGGCAGCTATGATAAATGCCCTGAAGCTTACGGGCAAGGTCATGGATAATCTGAACGTGGTCATCAATGGTGCAGGGGCGGCTGGCGTAGCCATAGCCAAATTGCTTATGAAGATGGGCTTAAAGGATGTAGTGCTATGCGATAGGCAAGGGGCTATATATGAAGGAAGAGATGGACTTAATGACATAAAACGGCAAATGGCTGCTATAACCAATTTGGACAAGAAAAAAGGGAAGCTTGCCGATGTTATAAAAGGCGCTGATGTGTTCATAGGCGTATCGTCGCCCGGTGTGCTTACGGCAGATATGGTGCGTACCATGGCGCCCGAGCCGATGGTATTTGCCATGGCAAACCCTGTGCCCGAGATATTCCCTGATGAGGCCAAGAGCGCCGGAGCAAGAATAGTGGGTACTGGCCGTTCGGATTTTCCCAATCAGATAAACAATGTGTTGGCCTTTCCCGGTATATTCCGTGGAGCATTAGATGTAAGAGCGCGCCGGATAAACGATGAGATGAAGATAGCGGCGGCTTATGCCATAGCCGGCTCGGTAAAAGCTGAAGAGCTAAGCGAAGATTTCATAATACCCTATGCTTTCAATAAAGAAGTAAGCGCAAACGTGGCCAAAGCAGTGGCCGAATCCGCCAGAAAAACCGGCGTGGCAGCAAAATAAAAAGCTCTGTTTCACGATGCCCTAATTGCCAAAAACAACGGAATGGGGTATACTACTGATAATAGTTTAATTTGTTTATTCCGAAAGGAGCTAAATATGGCGAAGGGTAAAACCTATTATATAACTACACCTATATATTATCCGAGCGATAAACTGCATATAGGGCATTCCTATACTACGGTGGCGGCCGACGCTATGGCGCGTTTTAAGCGGATGACCGGTTATGATGTATGGTTTCTGACCGGCACCGACGAGCATGGCGAGAAGATAGAGAGAGTAGCCAGGCAGCATAACGTGACGCCGCAGCAGTATGTGGATGATATAGTGGCATGGATAAAAAATCTATGGAAAATGATGGATATATCGTATGACCAATTCATACGTACCACAGATCCGGAACATATGAAGATAGTGCAGACTATATTTAACCGCCTTTATGAGCAGGGAGACATATATAAAGGCGAGTACGAGGGCTGGTATTGTACGCCGTGCGAGGCATTTTGGACTGAATTGCAATTGGTTAACGGCAAATGCCCGGACTGCGGCAGACCGGTGGAAAAGGTGCGCGAAGAGGCTTACTTTTTTAAGCTCTCAAAGTACCAGGACAGGTTGATAGAGTATATAGAAACCCATCCTGATTTTATACAGCCTGTATCGCGACGGAACGAGATGTTGAATAATTTCCTGCGTCCCGGATTGGAGGATTTGTGCGTATCGCGTACATCTTTCAGCTGGGGCATTCCGGTGACCTTCGACCCTAAGCACGTGATATACGTTTGGATAGATGCTCTCAGCAACTATATAACAGCACTAGGCGCATTCACTGACCATGACGAGGCATTTAGAAAATACTGGCCGGCTGATGTGCATTTGGTAGGCAAGGAAATAGTGCGCTTTCATACTATAATATGGCCTGCCATATTGATGGCTTTGGGCATAGAGCTTCCAAAACAGGTATTTGGCCACGGATGGCTGGTCATGGATGGCGGTAAGATGTCCAAGTCAAAAGGCAATGTAATAGACCCGCTCAAATTGGTCGAACAGTACGGCGTGGATGCTGTGCGCTATTTCCTGTTGCGCGAGGTGCCATTTGGGGCAGACGGTAATTTTTCAAACGAGGCGCTGGTCAATCGTATAAATTCCGATTTGGCTAATGATCTAGGCAACTTGGTTAGCCGTACGGTAGCCATGGTGGAGAAATATTTCGATGGCGTGTTACCTGCCCCCTCTACCGCTCAAACGATCGATGACGGCTTAAAATCCATGGCTTTAAGTACCCCAAGGAAAATAGAGGAACTGATGGATAAACTCCAATTCAGTAACGCTTTGTCAGAGATATGGACGCTTGTCGCTAGAAGCAATAAATATATAGATGAAACCATGCCGTGGGTATTAGCCAGGGATGAAGCACAAAAAGACCGTTTGGGCACCGTGCTCTATAATCTGACCGAGGTCATACGCATGATATCCGTCATGATACAACCATATATGCCCAATACATCGCCTATGATATGGGAACAAATAGGACTTGCCGAAGGCCCAACCACATCATGGCGGAGTTTATATGATTTCGGTGCTATAGAACCCGGAACAATGGTCAAAAAAGGTCCGGCGCTATTTCCGAGGATACAATAGGGAGGCATGACATTGCTTATAGATACTCACGCCCATTTAGACGATGCGCGTTTTGACGAGGACAGAGAGCATGTAATACAACAGATAAGGCAGGACGGTCTGGACTGCGTTATAAATCCCGGAGCTGATATGGTTTCCTCGCGCAAGGCCGTGGAATTAGCCCATGCATATGAGTTCATATATGCTGCGGTGGGCGTGCACCCTCAGGATGCTGAACATTTAAACGATGTGGATTTGGCCGAATTAGAGAGATTGGCTAAAGACGATAGAGTAGTGGCTATAGGGGAGATAGGGCTGGATTACCATTACGATGAGCCTGGACGCGATGTTCAAAAGGTTTGCTTTGAGAGCCAACTGAAATTGGCCGATAGAGCGGGTAAACCGGTCATTATACATGACCGCGATGCCCACGGCGATATGATGAACATATTGAAGAGCCGCGGCAAAAATCAAAAAGGTGTGTTGCATTGTTTTTCCGGCAGCGTGGAAATGGCTGAAGAATGTTTGAAGCTCGGATTTTTAATATCGTTTACAGGCAATATAACATTTAAAAATGCCCGCCGACTTATAGATGTGGTCAAAGCGATTCCCATAGAGCTGATAATGATAGAAACCGACAGCCCTTACTTATCGCCGGAACCGCATAGGGGGCAAAGGAATTACCCGGGGAATGTGCGTTACGTTGCCGAAAAGATAGCAGATATAAAAGGGATGCAATACGATGACGTCGTGCGCATAACCGGACACAACGCCGTAAAACTGTTCGGATTGACCGAGTTGGGTAAAAAAAGCCATGCCTGAAGACAAAGAATTATTATTTGAAGGATTCAGCCTGCTTGTAAAGCCGGCCTCGGCCGATTGCAATCTGGCCTGCCAATACTGTTTCTATATGCCCAAGCAGCAGCTTTACCCCGGTATAACGCGCATGAATGCGGAAACATTGGAACAGATGATAGCGCAGTATCTGGATGTGGCCGGTCCCGTGGCCACTCTGGCGTGGCAAGGCGGAGAACCTACGCTTATGGGCCTGGATTTTTATAAAACGGCTGTAGCTTTAGAACAGCAGTATAAAAAAGATGGACAACAGGTTAATAACGCCTTTCAGACCAACGGCATATTGTTGGATGATGATTGGGCTGAATTCTTTGCCGAGAATAATTTTCTCATAGGCATTAGCATGGATGGTCGGGCTAGATTTCATGACATTTATAGAAAGGATCGAGGCGGCAATCCTACCCATGACAGGGTATTGCGAGCGGTCAGATTGCTTGAACGGCATGGGGTGGAATTCAATATATTGACGGTCGTAAATGACGTTAACGCCAAGAAGCCTGAGGCGCTTTTCAATTATTTCTTTGATATGGGTATAAGGTATATGCAATTCATACCGTGTCTGGAGACCGATGAGCATGGTAATATAGCGCCATTTTCCGTGTCGCCGGATGATTACGGGGAATTCCTTTGCCGCATGTTCGATAAGTGGTATAATATGGGACAACCCGAATGCTATATACGCGATTTCGACGAGTTGATGATATATTATGTGACCGGGCGGCATCCATCGTGTACCTGCTCGCCGTTTTGCAATAGCACTGTGGTGGCGGAATATAACGGGGATATTTATCCTTGTGATTTTTTTGTAGAACCGCAATGGCATTTGGGCAATATAAACGATAAGCCTTTAAAAGAGCTCTTGCTGTCGGATAAATATGAGGCCTTTCGCAACGGCAAGCAACCTATAGCGGATGAATGTCAAAACTGTGAGTATTTATCCATGTGCTGGGGAGGCTGCCGCAAGTTTTATCAGAGTGAAGGTGGGATAGCTCAGCATCGCACATATTATTGCGATGCCTACAAACGGTTTTATAAATACAGCCAAAGCAGATTTGAACGCTTGGCGGCAAGGTGGAAGGAGGCGCAATAATTGCCTGTGGCCGTAGCCATGATAGAGATATCCATACCTTTTGCTCATTCGCTCAAGGATAAGAGACATGTGGTCAAGGGTATAACCGCCCGCCTGCGCAATCGTTTCAACGTTTCTGTCGCCGAGATGGAATATATGGACATTTGGCAGCGCGCGGTCTTGGGTATAGCGTGTATATCCAATAATGGAAAGGTTGCCAACGGCGAAATAGATAAAGCAATAGACTATATTGAAAGCGGCGAAGGCGAATATCTAGTGATAAATATAGAGGTTCAGATACTATGATCATTCCGCCGAACGGCGCTTTAGGCGCTGCTCTCGCCTGATTACGGCATCTTGAAACGCTTTATGTTCATCCGGCGTTTCTGGCGATACGCAGGGCACGGGTGTAGGATGCCCGTTGTCATCCAATGCCACAAACGTCAGATAAGCCTCGTTGGTCAAACGCTGCTGGCCTGTGGTCAGATTTTCACCATAAACATCCACCGCTACCTCCATAGAAGTACGGCCGGACCATGTTATTTTGCCTCTTAATATGACTAATTCACCTACTTTTATAGGTTCTTTAAAGTCTAAGCTGTCGACTGCTACTGTTACCACCGTATGACCAGAATGTCGTGAAGCCACTATGGCACCGGCTATATCTATCCAGTGCATAAGCCTGCCGCCCAAAAGATTGCCAAGCCCGTTGGCGTCATTGGGCAATACCATTTCTGTCATTTCCACTTTTGATGCTGATGGCGGCTTAAAGCCCATGTTCGGATCGCATGCGTTTATCATTGTATTTCCTCCTGCTATTATGTACGATATTTGCTATTATTTATAATTTAACATATCTGTGCTCAATGTTCAAAAAATATTTCCCGTTCTCCTTAGTTTTTACCTGCGATTTCGAATTAAAATTTCCCATAAAAAAATTTGACATGCTCTTGTCCAATGGTGTATTATAGTAGCAAGTTGGATTTAGTTGAGATGAGTTTAGATGAGATGAGCCGAGAAGAGTATAGGGAATAAATTTATGAACTTTCGGCCGAAACATCGTTTCGGCCTTTTGCATATCTTTTCGGCCTCTCTGGAAGGGAGAGAGCTTATTTGTATTATCCGGACAAACGACATTTTTATGAAATGGCGGCCAAATACGATATAGTGCCGGTATGGGCCGAATTCATGGCAGATACCATAACGCCTATATCCATATTCTCACGGTTTGCCGATAGGCATGGCAGTTTCCTGCTCGAAAGCGTCGAAGGCGGAGCAAAATGGGGACGCTATTCTTTCATAGGCATCAATCCGGCGGTGTCATTCGAATTCAAAAACGGTGTGCTTAAAACTGATGCTGGTCAAGTGCCGTGCTCCGATCCAATAGCCTATATGAAGGATTGGATAGGCCGGCGCTATTGTCCGCAGATGAGAGGTTTACCGCGTTTTTCGGGAGGGTGTGCCGGTTATTTTGCCTATGATATAGTAAGGCTTTTTGAACCATTGCCCGATATGCCTGAGGATGACCTTGAGCTGCCCGATGCACACTTCGTGTCGTGTGACGATCTTATAGTATACGATCACCTAAAGCAGAGGATCATCATAATAACTAATGTTAATGTTGAACATGAAGACGATGCCGCTTATGAGCGAGCCATAGGCAAAATAAAGTTAATGTACGACGAGATAATGTCGCAGCAAGCCTCTGCGGCTGTCGAACTGCATAAAAGCACAGACGACATATCGCCTATAAGCAATGTATCCAGGCAACAATATATAGAATGGGTTGAAAGGGCTAAACAATATATACTCGACGGCGATATATTTCAGGTGGTGCTGTCACAGCGATACGAAACGGCGACTAATGCTCATCCGTTCGATGTCTACAGGGCTTTGAGGACGCTTAACCCGTCGCCATATATGTATTATTTTAACTTCGGGTACTACCATATAGCCGGCTCGTCACCGGAATCGTTGGTCAGGGTGGAGAATGGCACGGTGGAGACCTGTCCTATAGCAGGGACCCGCCCGCGTGGCGATACGCCTGAACGGGATGCTGAGCTGGAAAGCGAGCTGCTTAACGATGAGAAGGAGAAGGCCGAGCATATCATGCTTGTGGATCTCGGCCGCAACGACATAGGCAAGGTGGCTGAGTATGGCAGCGTAAAGGTCGAAAACCTCATGCATGTGGAGAAATATTCTCATGTTATGCACTTGGTAACCAATGTTAAAGGCAGGCTCAAGGATGGTAAAGATGCCTTCGACGCGTTGGCGGCTTGTTTGCCGGCCGGCACAGTCAGCGGCGCTCCCAAAGTAAGGGCCATGCAGATAATAGACGAAATGGAGGAGGTGCGGCGCGGCCCATACGCAGGGGCCATAGGTTATATAGCCTACAACGGCAACATGGATGTATGTATAACTATAAGGACGGCTATATTTGTAGGCGATAAAGTATATGTTCAGGCTGGAGCGGGTATAGTGGCCGATTCGGTACCTGAACGCGAATATGTGGAGACGAGTAATAAAGCCAAAGCTTTATTGGAGGCTATAGCATCAGTTGAGAAGAGAGGAGTTTTGATGAGATGATAAAGGAAGCTATCGATCGTTTGGTGAAAGGGCAGGACTTGTCAGTAGAGGAATCCATGCAATGCGTGGATATGATCATGAGCGGGCAGGCGACACAAGCTCAAATAGGGGCGTTTTTGGCGGCTATGAGCCTAAAAGGTGAAACGGTGGATGAAATAACAGGCGCGGCACTGGCTATGCGCAGTAAAGCCCAAAAGCTGGAGCTGGACGTATATTGCGTGGACACATGCGGTACCGGTGGCGATAAGGCCGAGACGTTTAATATATCGACGGCGGCGGCTTTTGTCGCGGCAGCGGCCGGCGTACTGGTGGCCAAACACGGCAACCGTTCGGTATCCAGCCGCTGTGGCAGTGCCGATGTGCTGGAAGCACTGGGTATAATAACCGACATGCCGCCATATTATACGGCCCAAAGCATAAAAGAGATAGGCATAGGCTTTATGTTCGCCCCGATGTATCATACCGCTATGAAACACGCCGCCGGTCCCAGAAAGGAGCTCGGCATCAGGACCATATTCAATATTTTAGGGCCCTTATCCAACCCGGCGGGCACTAAAGGGCAGGTATTAGGGGTTTACGATGGTGCAATGGTGCGGCCGATGGCACAGGTACTATCCAAACTCGGTGCCGATAGGGCAATGGTGGTTCATGGCACAGATGGATTGGACGAGATAACGATATCCGGAGAAACCATGATCGCCGAGATAAATGGCGGGGACATCATCGAATACACCATATCGCCGGAACTATTCGGGATGGAAAGAGCAGCAAAGGGTGCGTTGAAAGGCGGAGATGCACAGTACAACGCCGCTATAATAAGAGCGGTATTCGATGGACAAAAAGGGGCCTATCGCGACGCTGTCGTCTTAAATGGTGCCGCCGCAATATATGTTGGCAAAAGAGCAGAAACGTTGGAACAGGCTGTCGCTTTAGCACAAAAGCTCATCGATGACGGCAGCGCCGGCGCCAAATTAAACCAATTTATTGAATTTTGCAGCCGCTATGATATACAACGGCGAAAAGAAATGGCATGAGGTGTACCATGATACTGGAGGATATCATAGCGGCCAAAACCATACAATTGCAAATTGAAAAGCAACATATATCTTTGGACGGCATGAAATATATGCTCAAGAATATGCCATCCTATGAAAGGTACAGCTTTAAAGAAGCTTTAAAAAAGGAAGGGCTCTCCATAATAGCCGAAGTAAAAAAAGCTTCGCCATCCAAGGGTGTTATAGCTGCCGACTTCGACGCGCTGGAAACAGCAAGAGCGTACCAAGACGGCGGTGCTGATGCCATATCCGTTTTGACCGAAAGGCGTTTCTTTGAGGGCAGCGACCAGTATCTGAGCATGATAAAAAGTCGGCTTGCCATACCGGTACTGCGCAAGGATTTCATAATAGATGTATGGCAGATATATCAATCGCGCCTTCTGGGTGCCGATGCCATACTGCTTATCTCGGCCATACTCGACAAAGCATCGCTTAGAAAGTTTCACATTATAGCTGATATGCTGGGCATGGACTGCATTGTAGAGGTCCATGACGAGAGGGAGCTCGAAGCGGCTCTGGAGGCCGAAGCCTCTATAATAGGCATAAATAACCGCAACCTCAACGATTTCAGCGTGGATTTGTCCACTACTCAAAGGCTTATGAAAGGTATACCGTCCGATAAAATAGTAGTAGCCGAAAGCGGCATACGAGATGCGGACGATGTCCGTTATATGGCATCTCTAGGCATCGATGCGTTGCTGATAGGGGAAACGCTTATGCGCTCCGATTGCCCGGGAAATACCATAAAGCAATTCAAAATGGCCGCCAGGGGTTTAATGGAAAAATATGGTTAAAGTAAAGATATGCGGCTTGACCGATGAACGGGACATAGCAGCGGTGAACCTATATAAACCGGATTATGCGGGATTGGTATTTGCGCAAAACAGTCGGCGCCGCCTTACGATAAAGCGTGCGGCCGAAATGTGTGATATGCTGAATAGCGATATAAAGCGCGTCGGGGTATTCGCCGATCAAAGCATGGCCTTTATAAATGAAGTCATAAAGGCCTGCAGGCTGGACGTAGTGCAACTTCATGGCAGCGAGATGCCGAATTTCTGCGGTAAATTTTCAGGCGTAGAGGTGTGGAAGGCGATAAGAGTCAGGGGCTGCGACGACCTCAAAGGCTTGGATGCGTGGCCTGTGGATGCTCTATTGCTGGATGGAGCGGTGCCGGGCAGCGGCCATACCTTTGATTGGAGTTTATTGCATGACGTAGAGCTTAAAGGTCATATAATACTGGCAGGCGGGTTAAATCCATATAATGTAAAAGCGGCTATAGCTACGGCTCGGCCATATGGTGTAGACGTCAGCAGCGGTGTAGAAACCGATGGCCACAAAGATGCGGAAAAAATACGGGAGTTTATAGAAGCAGTAAGGGGGATAGAGGATAATGAATAAAGGACGTTTTGGGCGTTTTGGCGGGCAATATGTGCCCGAGACTCTTATGAATGCGCTGGATGAACTGGAGAGGGCGTATAACGAAGCCATGGCCGACAGTTCATTTACAGAAGAATTAAATTATTATTTGGACAAATATGTAGGCAGGCCGACACCGTTGTATTTCGCCAAGCGGCTTACAGAATACCTTGGCGGCGGTAAGGTGTATCTTAAACGCGAAGACTTGAACCATACAGGTGCGCACAAGATAAACAATGCATTGGGTCAGGGGCTATTGGCCAGGCGTATGGGCAAGGTGGTACCCGTAACATCTGGTACGGCCACATTAAAGGATGCTACCAATGAAGCCATACGCGATTGGGTGTCCAATGTGGAGCATACGCATTATATTATAGGCTCTGTGGTAGGGCCGCATCCATA
The DNA here is from genome assembly GCF_020054945.1 of Mahella sp. GTDB lineage: Bacteria > Bacillota > Clostridia > Mahellales > Mahellaceae > Mahella. The sequence continues at coordinate 10,034 of NZ_JAIHAU010000014.1, read as the reverse complement.
TCCGACCATGGTACGGGATTTTCAGCGTATTATAGGCGATGAAACCAGGCGGCAGGTGATACAGGCCGAAAGGCGCTTACCTGATCATATTATAGCCTGTGTGGGTGGCGGAAGCAATTCCATGGGCATGTTCTATCCGTTTGTGGACGATAATACGGTCAAGTTATATGGTGTGGAAGCAGCCGGTCTGGGTCTCGATACCGATAAACATGCGGCTACTATAAGCAAGGGCAACGTGGGGGTGCTGCATGGCATGATGACATACCTATTACAGGATAAATACGGTCAGATACAGCCTGTTTACTCCATATCTGCCGGTCTGGATTATCCGGGGGTAGGTCCCGAACATGCACACCTGCATGATATAGGACGTGTGCATTATACTTCTGTTACCGATAATGAAGCAATGGAGGCTTTCGAGATGTTGTCTCGCATGGAGGGCATAATACCGGCTCTGGAGAGCGCTCATGCGGTGGCGTATGCCGTGAAGCTGGTGCCTCAGACATCAAAAGACGATATCATAGTGATAAATATATCGGGCAGAGGGGATAAAGATGTACAATCCATTGCCAGATTAAAGGGGGTAAACATCGATGAATAGGATAGATGAGCGCTTTGATGAGCTAAAACGCCATGGCAAAAAGGCGCTAATACCGTTTATCACAGCCGGAGATCCTGATGTGGAGTATACGATGAATGCTGTGAGGGCTTTGGAATCAGCCGGTGCCGATATAATAGAGCTCGGCATACCGTATTCCGACCCACTGGCCGATGGACCGGTGATCCAGGCATCATCGCAGCGCGCCTTAAAAAAGGGAATGAACCTGGACATAGCCTTCGATATGGTGCAAAACCTTCGTCTAAATACTTCCATTCCTTTAGTGTTTTTGATATACTATAATTGTATATATCAATATGGGTTGGAGAAATTCATTGAACAATGTGGCAAGGCGGGCGTGGATGGTGCGATAGTACCCGATCTGCCTTATGAGGAGCGACAGGCTCTGAAGCCGTTTTTGGATGATGCACCGGTATACTTTATATCCATGGTGGCGCCGACGTCGGCGCAACGTATAAAGGAAATAGCCTCGAGCGCCAAGGGCTTTTTGTACTGCGTATCATCGCTGGGGGTTACGGGTGAGAGACAGGCTTTCGGTAGCAACATAGACGCCTTTATGGAGAAGGTAAATCTATACAGTGCAGTTCCCACAGCTCTTGGCTTTGGCATATCCGAGCCGCAACACATGCGCCGATTGGGTCATTTGGCCGACGGTCTTATAGTTGGTAGCGCATTGGTACGGCGAATAGAACAAGGAGCCTCCGATCGGGATATATACGAATTTATGAGGGGATTGAGGATGGCTCTGGATGAATGTATGGAACAGACTATGGAAGATAATCGTTGAGATATTTACGCCGGTCAGCGGCTATTGGCTGCGCGAGGGATTGCGCTTGATGGCCGCTAGCTGCGCTTATTTGCTCGCGGCGGCTGTTGTGTGGGAGGTTGCATATAAATTGGTGGCAGCCCTTCAGACGCTGTACATACCTGTACCGCAGCCGGTGGGACTATTGCTGCTGCTGCTTGGCATACCTTATTTTGTAATATGGTTTATCTTTGGCAAAAAATTCGGTTCTCATCTAGATGCCAAACCGTTCTTATATGGTTTATTGATAGGCATTATAGGCATTATACCTGATACTGCCTATGTTATATATGTATATATGCAGATGGTGAAATACAGCTATGCGACCGAACTTGAACGCATATCGATTATTGTCTTAAGCGTATTTTGCATAATTCTTCCTATTATGTCCATGTTGGGTACAATAGATGGATTTAACAATGTTAAGAAGGCATCCCATCATGTTTGATTTTACATATTCGTTGTAGTATAATTATCCCTAGCAACCAAACTCTTTATATATGACAAGGGGAAGGTGGGGGAGAATTACCGTTATGGAACCTGTTATAAAAACCGTTTCTGTTAAGAGGGTGTTCAAGTCCGGAGGGGAGGACGTGTATGCCTTAAATGATGTTTCCATTTCTGTTATGCCGGGTACTTTTGTAGCGCTTCGCGGGCGTTCCGGTTCTGGCAAAACCACACTCATGAATATATTAGGCGCATTAGATAGGCCTACCGATGGGCAGGTGTTTTTCGAAGGAGTAGAAATAGGCAAGCTTCCCGAAAATCAAAGAGACGAATTGCGAAGGCGTAAATTGGGGTTTGTCTTTCAAGCATCAGCCCTTATACCACTGATGTCTGCTTATGAGAATGTGGAGTTCAGTCTCAGAATAGCCGGGATACCTGCCGCTCAAAGGCGCAAAAGGGCTGAAGAAGTATTAGCACTGGTCGGTTTATCCAAACGAATGAAGCATAGACCGATGGAGATGTCCGGTGGAGAACAACAAAGAGTCGCTATAGCCAGGGCTATGGCCCATAGTCCCAGCGTCATACTGGCCGATGAACCTACAGCACAATTGGATAGCCGTATGGGGTTGCAGATAATGAAATTATTCAGGGATCTGGTAGATAAAGAGGGTATAACGATCGTAATGGCTACCCATGATCCCATAATTATGGAGGTGGCGGACTATGTTTATACCCTGGAAGACGGCAGGGTCGTGGATGAACAAGAGCAACAAAGCAAAGCGCTTTAGAGGGATGCTTATTTCTGTAGCCTTTATATTTATAAGTTTGTTATCCGGTTGCGCGATGTTTCCGGAAGAAGAGGAGGTATTGGCTCCCCCGCTTGTTAAGCCAAAGCAGGAAGAATACAAATTGGCTGAGGTTAAGAGGGGCGATATAGTAAATAGGGTAAAGAGTATCGGTACGCTGGTATCAGCTAAAGATTATCCTCTTTATTTTGAAGCCGGTGGGCGTCTGGATACTATAACTGTCCAGAGCGGGGATAAAGTAAAAAAAGGACAGGTATTGGCACAATTGGATATAGGCGACTTAGACACCCAGATAGAGTTGGCCAGAATAAATTTACGTAATGCTCAGATAGAACTCGACAAGGCAAATGATAATCTGAAAGCAGCGAAGGCTGCTCAAAGCTCAGCCCCGGCTCAATTAAATCAGGCTAAAGCGAATTTAGAGTCTGCCAAGGAGACGATGGCGGCCGCACAAGCCGCTGCAAATGCTCAGGATGCACCTGTCAGCGCCTTGGTAGATGTAATCACTGCAAGGGAGGCCCTGACAGCGGCCGAACAAGCCGTGAATAATGCTCAAGCGGCTGTAAATCAAGCATCTGATAATGTGAAAAACGCTCAATACAATGTGGATCAACGCCAAATCGATTTAAAAGCGGCGCAGATCAGGCTGGATGCGTTGCTAAGCCAAATGTCTAATTCCCAATTAAAATCACCCATAGACGGTATCGTGGTATTTATCGATATGAATATAAAAAAAGGCGACGTGGTACAGCCGTTTCAAACACTGGTGCAAGTAGCTGATCCGAGTGATCTCCAGATAAGCTATGATGCCGGCCTACTTAACGATCCTATGCTTATAAAACCTGATATGAAGGTACAGATAACCATACACGATAAAAACCTTACAGGGAAAGTGATTTCATGCCCTTACAATATGCCTGCTGATGTGGATCCTAAAAATAAAAATCAGGTTATCATAAAAGCCGATAACCTTCCTAAAGAAGCGAAATTAGGCGATAGTGCAGATATAGAAATAGTACTCCAGCAGAAATCCAATACGCTTATAGTACCGCGCCAGGCAGTGCGCAGTTACATGGGGAGAGAATACGTACAGATATTGGATGGCAGCAGCAAAAAGGAGATAGATGTAAAGACGGGCATAGAATCTCCTACAGAAGTAGAAATAGTGTCAGGTTTAAAAGAAGGTCAAAAGGTCATATTGAGGTAAGGAGGGCGGCTTAATGGCAGCGGTTGTAATGGTTTTGCGCAAGATGATCAAAAACCGGTGGCTGGTGCTGTGCTTGCTGCTGGGTTTGATAATATCTGTTGCGCTGGTAAGCAGTATACCGATGTATAGCAGCGGCGTACTGCAAAGGTTATTAACCAAAGATTTGGAAGAATACCAGGTTTCATCGAATAACTATCCGGGTTCATATCAATTCAGTTTATATTATAAGGAAGAAACCAAGGCTGAAGATAAAGCCGATATATATAATGAGTTGGACAGATATATAAAACAGAACGTGCCTGGTATAATAAATAAACCTTATTTGATATACACGCAGAATGTTTCATTAGACCCATATAAGATGACGCCAGAGGATCCTAATAAAGTAGATCCAAGACCCAACCGTTATGGTAAAATACAGGCATTAATGGATTTCGAGGAACACATAAAGCTTATTGACGGCCGGATGCCTGCTAAAGATAAAGTGGACGGGGTATATGAGGCGTTAGTTACCGAGGGCGCGCTTAATAAACTGGAGATGGTCTTAGGCAATGTGTTTATAATTGATAATCCGGAGGATGAGCAATTTAAGCCCATAAAGATCAAACCGGTCGGCGTTTTCGAACCAAAAGATGAGAGGGATGTATATTGGTTTAGAGCCCCATCGGTTTATAACGAAAGCTTTATTATAGATTATGACCTTTTCAAGAGGGATTTTATAAATCAAACGCATGCATTGGTAAAGAGCAGCAACTGGTATTATGCGTTTGATTACAATACTATACTGGTGCAGGATATAAACAGGCTGTTGGCAGACCATGTTTCCATAGTAAAGGATTTAAACAACATATACAACGGTTTTACCGTCAATGTACCTATGATAGGTATACTTCAGAAATATACCGAACAACAAAAACAGGTCAGTATGCTGCTTTTGGCGCTAAATGTACCTGTGTTGCTCATGCTTATCTTTTATATATTTATGGTATCGTTTTTAATAATAGATTCGGATAAGAATGAGATAGCGATATTGCGCAGCAGGGGCGCCGGGCGATTCCATATCATGGCTCAATATTTGATAGAGGGTATCATACTGGCCGGCGTAGCCTTTATATTAGGCCCACCGTTGGGGCTCTTGCTTACTAAATTTCTAGGCATGTCCAACGGGTTCATGGAGTTTGTTAATAGAAAGGCTTTGCCGGTGGCGTTGAACGCCAGCGCATATAAATATGCCTTAATCGCTGCGGCAGCTTCAGTTATAATGCTGTTGATACCAGCCTATTTTGCTTCCAACATAAGCATTGTTGTCCATAAACAGCAGCTTGCCAGATATACCGGCAGTTCATGGTGGCAAAGGTCTTTTATAGATGTCATACTTATGCTCATAGCAGGATACGGTTTATACACGTTCAATCAGCATCAGCAGGTACTTGCTATAACCAATGCCAGCGCTACGGAATTGCAAGTTAATCCTCTGCTGTTTTTTGCATCTACGTTGTTTGCACTGGGTATCGGGTTATTCTTTTTGCGAATATATCCTTGGATCGTAGAAGCTATATATAGATTGGGTAACAGGTGGTGGACACCTTCGTTATATGAAACCTTAACGCAGGTCAGCCGCTCATCTAGGCAATATCAGTTTTTGATGGTATTCCTTATAATGACTATAGCCACCGGCTTATTTAGTGCAAACTCTGCACGTACTATTAATAAGAACGTAGAAGACCGTATATATTATCAAATAGGTGCCGATGTGGCTATGATGCCGGCTTGGGAGAGCAATGCTCCGCCGGCAGGTGCGGCAGTACCGTCACCAACCCCTCAGCCTGCACCGGCATCGGGAGCGGGAAATGAAACAGAAGCACCTGAGAGGATACAATATTCCGAGCCGCCATTTCTGAGTTATCAGCAATTACCCGGCGTAGAACATGCTGCCAAGGTGTTTCAACGCGGCATGGTGGATGTGACGGCAGGCGGACAAAGGGTGAGCGATGTACAGCTGATGGCAATAGAACCGTATGATTTTGGATTGACAGCATGGTTTAGGGATGATTTGCTGAAGCCATATCACATAAATAATTATCTTAATTTGCTATCTCAGGAACCTAGTGCGGTATTGATCTCGAGATCTATGAGCGAGGCTTACGGAATAAATAAAGGAGATTATATATATTTAAACTGGGAAGGTGTGGATGCCGCCAGTTTTATAGTATATGAGGTCATCGATTATTGGCCGTCGTGGAATCCCAACAGAGACCCTGACCAAAACTTAAACGCAGAATATCTCCCCAGCGATCCCATGCTTGTAGTAGCTAATCTTCAATATGTACAAAATCATCTCGCATTGGAACCTTATGAAATATGGCTGAAGATGAAACCAGGGGCAACCAGTGCGGAATTATATAAAGGTATAGAGGATAAAAACCTTCAAGTAAGCGATTTGAGAGATGCCAGCCAGGAGATAATAAAAATAAAAAATGATCCTATGCAGCTTGGACTTAACGGTGCTATGACATTGGGATTTATCATATCGCTGATCATAACGTTTTTGGGCTTTTTGTTGTATTGGATACTGTCGATGCGTGGCAGGACATTTGAATTCGGTGTGTTGCGCGCTATAGGCATGTCGTTGCCGCAACTTTTAGGCATGATGGTATGGGAACAGATCCTGACTTCGGGCATGGCTATAGTAGCGGGCATATTGGTCGGAGGACTGACCAGTACATTGTTTGTGCCGCTACTTCAGGTGGCATACAGTGCTGTGGCTCAAGTGCCACCGTTTAAGGTAATATCGTATTTTAGTGATAGAGCGAAGCTTTATATAATGGTAGGTATAATGTTGGGATCAGGTCTGGCTATATTAGCTCATATACTGTCTCGGATAAAAATAAGTCAGGCCATAAAGATGGGGGAGGAGTAAAGCAGATGTTGATGATAGAATGCGAAGAACTGGTTAAAATTTATAAAGTGGCGGATTTAGAAGTAGTGGCTTTACAGGGTTTGGACTTGGAAGTGGAAGAAGGAGAGCTGTTGGCCGTCATAGGCAACAGCGGCAGTGGCAAAAGTACATTGCTCAATATGCTGGGCGGATTAGATAGACCTACAGCCGGCAGACTGTTTGTCGACGGTAAGGATTTGCTTAAAATGAGCGATAAGGACCTAGTAAAATATAAAAGGGATACGGTAGGCTTTATATGGCAGAACAGCGGCCGGAATCTCATACCATATCTTACAGCACTGGAGAATGTAGAATTGCCGATGCTTATAGCCGGAAAACTCTTGAAGGAACGTGCTAGAGAGCTATTGGAGAGGGTAGGTATGGAGGGTAAAATGAACCGTAAGCTGGGTGAACTATCGGGCGGCGAACAGCAAAGAGTGGCGATATCCATAGCGTTGGCCAATAATCCACGCCTGCTGCTGGCCGACGAACCGACCGGCTCGGTGGATACCAAGATGGCTGACCAAATACTCGATTTATTGCGTGAACTGAACCGAAGCATGAAGATAACTACTGTCATAGTTACGCACGATATGCGCTTGGCTAAAAAGGTGGATAGAGTAGTGGCTATAAGGGACGGCAAGACCAGCAGTGAATTGATACGGCGCAAGTCCTATGCCGAAGAATTGGCTGAGATAGAGGCGGGTATAGAGCAAAGCGAAGAGGAAACCCACGAAGAACTGGCCGTATTGGATAGAGCGGGCAGGCTTCAAATACCGAGAGAATATCTGGAAGCACTGGGCTTGGATGGCGTAAATAAGATAAAAGTGGAGTTGGAGGATGGCAAAATAGTATTGATACCGCCTCAAGAGGTCGAAGAAGCGAAAAAAGGTGCTTGAAATTATAGTGCTTTTATGGCATAATATAATACGTGATAAGCTTTCGTAGCTCAGTTGGTAGAGCAGCTGATTCGTAATCAGCAGGTCAAGGGTTCGAGTCCCTTCGAAAGCTCCATTTTTTTGCCTACCATTTTTACATATTACCGTAATACCCTCTCAAATAATTTCAATATGACATTATCATAAAATTATAATAATGTTAAACCAAAATAATTGACAAAAAAAGATAAGCGATTTATAATTTGATGGAAGCAGATGCATTAATCGGATTGAATTGCTTAACAAGTATAACTTTGGTTATAAAATTGGGAGGTAGCAAAGGAGCATTTCTCTCCACCCTGCAGAGGATGGGGTTTCCTGCGCCAATTTTTGATGAACATGAAAAAGAGAAAAATTATATTATGGATTTTAGTAATCAGTATTATTGTGGTTGGAGTTTTTATATACAGACGTCCGGATATACGTTTTATAATTAAAAATACTTGGGAAATGTTGGGAGAAGAGTCTGACTTTCATGAGATACCCATTGATGAGAAAGATTTACAATCCGTATCTATTGGAAGTGTAAAAGACGATCAAGCTGACATTGTCTATAATAATTCATTAGTTTTGGTAAATAAAGATCATCCTATTTCCGAAGGCATAGTCCCCAATATTGTCGATTATAAAGATACAGATGTAAAAATGGACGAATCAGTTGCGGATGCATATGGCGAATTGAGTGAAGCAGTCAAAAGCCAAGTCGGAAAAAATTTATACATAATGGATAGTTATCGTTCAGAGGAAGAACAGGAGAGCCTTTATAGTGAAGATAAAAATACAGCAACTACTCCAGGCTCTAGTGAACATGAAATAGGCTTAGCATTGGATGTATATGTTAAATTCTTTGCAGGAGAGGGATTTATCAAGTCGGAAGCAGGTCAATTTGTGTATGAGAACTGTTGGAAATATGGCTTTATTGTTCGTTATCCACCATTTAAGAAGAGAATAACAGGTATGAAGTTTGAACCATGGCATATAAGGTATGTCGGTCTGCCTCATTCTGAAATTATATATAAAAAAGGTTTAACCCTTGAAGAGTATATTCAAAGCTTGGAGATAGGTAAGTTTTATAAATCAGGCGAATATATAATAAGCAGGCAAAAAGGCGAGGAATTTCTATTCCCTAATAATGTGAAAAAAATAGTGATCTCGCCTGATAACATGGGAAATTACATTATAACAGGAAGATGATAATTATTAGGCCCCTAACGTTAACTGCGATAACATTTAAATAAACGTTAGGGGTGCAAATAATTTATGACATAAAAACAATATGCGGAGATGCGCTTAAAAGCCGTAAGCCAAGAAAACATTAAATTAGAGAAACTGCTTGGAGGAAAAGAGCTCGAGCTTACTAGTCTAATAGATAGGTTTTATAAAGCATTTATGAGCAACGGTGTGAAAATCGAAGAATTCAGTGCATAATCTCCAAAATTAGGGGTCAAGCCGGTATATTTCCTCAAAATTTTGCTTGCAATTAATGACCGATAATATTACTATAATCAAAATAGTCTGTCTAAAAAATTTGTATAGACAGGTTATATATTTACTAAATGCTGTAATATGGTTGGCTTTGTTTTTGATAGGGAGTTTGGCTGAATGCCTAATCGTTATTGCTAAAATTCATGGCCTATAACAAAATCACCGAAAATTACGGTGATATGTCAAGAGAGATTACGGTAAATATCTGGACTTGATGAGCGAGAAATGCACTAGTACATGCGTGTAGAAGAGGTGTATGCGGGAAGACCGCACGTACGGTTCTGGTGTGCTGCGAAAGCTGCACCAAAGATGGAGGAAGGCCCTCCGGCAGGGACTGGTCAGTCAGACCTGCCAAACAGCCTTCTGCTGCTGTAGTTAAAAGCTATGGTAGTGAGCAACGAAGGAAAAGTCCATATGAAATGAGCATGTGGGTTCTATGAAGATGAACGCAAGTGAACCGCTGATGAGGTATCGATAGCGTAAAGTGATGTCAAAACCTATCTTCCAGGACCAGATAGGGATAAAAGCAGAGGAAAATCCTGAATCCGTCTGCTTGGCATCCGGCATGAAGGTGGCATGAGCATAGAACAGGCTATGGTGTGGAACGCAGGAACCTGGGCACTGATGAGAATCGAAAATGTACAAGGCACAGAAAGTCAAGGCCGAAAGTAGAGATGCAGTGTACAGGGGGGAGATGCTCGTAGTAGCGATGAAACTTCTGTAATGGAAATGGAGCAAAGGGGCATCATCATTCAGCTGATAAATAGGTCAACTGTGAAAACAGGAGGA
>NZ_JAIHAU010000075.1 GCF_020054945.1 Mahella sp. | reverse complement strand
GATTTATATGATGCATTAAGAGGAGCGGTTCTTGATATACAAAGGATTCGGGAGGTTATTGCCCGAAGATGTCAGTGGAGGTTGGTGCCATCCGAGCTCGACTGACAGAATAAGCTGTAAAAAAACCATGCTGGGATGTGGTTTTGCAGTTATACCCATGCCGACCCATAAAAAAACAATTAAGTAATATGATAACAGCATCATAGAACGAATGATAAATGCCAGTGGCCATAAATGGTCGACAAGAGAGGTGAACGTCAAATAAAAGTAAATATATGGTTCTTCAGAAACAACCAGGCACAGATCATAAAATTTCATGCTTCACCCCTGGTACCGGCAAAACGTTTTTGACAGCACTAGCTACAGGGCTGGTCGAGCCTATAGGGGGACTGATCGGTGTTTGTATCATTCAGCTATCCAAGCCTCTGTTACCATTTATCATGGCATTTGCAGCAGGGGCCATGCTCTTCGTGATCACCGAAGAGATCATACCTGAGATACACAACCATCAATACTGCTCAAAATTGGCTACTCATGCTCTGCTCATAGGCTTCGTTATCATGATGTTTTTAGACAATGTGCTGGGATAATCTTATATCTTATCCTTGCGCATCAGCAAGTATATTACCGTAAAACCTACGATTATGCCTATGACCGTTAATAAGGCCTGAAGCCACAAAGGCATAAAGCAGCGCTCCTATTCGACATTATAGCCGGCATCATTTATGGCCTTTTTTATATCCTCGCCATTGATATCGCCGCTATATTTCACTGTTACCTCTTTGGTATCCAGGTCAGCTCTTACATCGTCCACCCCGTCCAAAGTTTTAACAGCCTTTTCTATATTCTTCACACAATGATCACACGACATACCTTTTACGCTAAATACCATTTGTGCCATATCATATTCCTCCTGCTTTATTTCGTATAAATATTTGAGTACCAACCTATAATATTATATCTCATACCGCAAAAATTAAAAGCAGGTATATTTATGTACTTTAAGTAAAAAATAATCAGAGAGGTGAGAGTCTATGAAGATGATAGCAGAGGTAATAATACAAGAGGACCAGGCAGCATCTTATAGGACTAGCGTTATTCGCTCTGCTTACCTTCCTCATGTCATACATTTCAATGAAAAGCCGACCGGCAAGAAAGGTACTAGAGGGTGAACCCACTATTGTAGTTTTAAATGGGCAAATACTGGAAGATAACCTGCGCAAGATGCATTATAATATAGACGATCTTATCTCAGAACTGAGACAAAAAGACGTTTTTAATTTAAATGATGTAAAATATGCTATACTTGAATCTAACGGCAGTATGAGCGTGCTCAAAAAAACAGATACCAAGCCATTAACGCCTAAAGATATGAATATTAGTCCACAGCAGCAATCGCTGCCGTCCGAGCTTATAGTCGATGGCCAGATCATATATCAAAACTTAGCTCAAAATAATTTAAACGGCAAATGGCTTATGGATATGCTAGCAGCCCACGACATTCACTCAATAAAAGAGGTGGCATATGCTTCCATAGACCCTTTAACTAAAGAATTCTATGTAGATACATATAAAGATAGCGTGCCTAAAAACATAGATATAAGCGATGTATATAAAGGCAAGTTGGAATAAAATGCCTTTATATATCTTCACCTAATCGCGATAATATATGTTCTAAACGCGATAATATAAGATCGCGCCCTAATAATGGTATTATAGTCACCATTTCCGGCCCATGACACCTGCCGGTCAAAGCCACACGTATAGGCATAAAAAGGCTTTTGCCTTTAAGTCCTGTGTCATTTTTTAGCTTATTAAAAACTTCCTTGGCAAATGCTTCATCTATATTCTCAGCCTGCTGGACAAGCTCTTTAAACCTTTGCAGCAAGTCATATACGCCTTGAGCCTTCAAAACCTCTGCAGCTTCATCATTTTCCGGCTCTACGACATTACCGAAATATATTCTCAGAGGCTCTACTATTTCTGCCACATAGCTTATACCCTCTTGTACGCTGGCTACTGCTTTCTCCAACCATCGCATATCTACACTATCATCTATTAAACCGGCTGCCTTAAGATGCGGGACAGCTAGAGCTGCTATGCGACCAGGTGGGCTTTGCCTTATATATATGCCGTTCATCCAGTTTAATTTATCTATATCAAATACGGCAGGTGAACGAGATGCTCTATTCAATGAAAACGCTGATATAATTTCATCTTTACTCATGATTTCCCGCTCATCATCCGGAGACCAACCTAGCAAGGCAAGAAAATTGAATAAAGCCTCAGGTAGATAACCTTTCTGCCGATATTGGCCTATATAATTATCTCCGTGACGCTTGCTCAATTTAGTGCGATCCGGTCCCAGTATCATAGCTGTATGAGCAAATAAAGGCGGAGTAAAACCCAATGCCTTATATATCAGCAACTGTTTAGGCGTATTAGCCACGTGATCATCTCCGCGAATAACATGGGTTATACCCATTAAATGATCATCTATGACTACAGCGAAATTGTATGTGGGCATATTATCAGAGCGGAATATTATCATATCCCCACCCAACGTATGACTACCAATCTCTATACGGCCCTTTATAAGGTCATCGAATGCGATCATTTCGTGATCTGGCACTATGAATCTTATAACCGACGGCCTACCTTCGGCTTCGAAGCGCCTTATTTCTTCTTCGGATAAATGACGGCATTTTCCGGAATATCGGGGTATATCGCCAGCCCTTACCGCTTGTTCCTTATCGGCCTCCAATTCTTCGGGTGTACAATAGCAGCGATAAGCAAAGCCTTCATCCATAAGCTTCTGAAGATATCGCTGATAAATATCCAAACGTTGGCTTTGTCTGTATGGCCCAACAGGACCTCCTTTATCCGGTCCCTCGTCCCACTCTATCCCCAGCCATTCCAGTTCTTTATATATATATTCCTCATATTCAACAGTGGATCTTGTGGCATCGGTATCTTCTATGCGCAATATGAAGTCTGCTTTGCCCTCATGTTTGGCAAATAGATAGTTAAACAGCGCTGTACGCATATTGCCTATGTGTATCGGCCCAGTAGGGCTGGGTGCAAATCTCACTCGTATATCGTTCATCGTTATGACACTACCTTTACAGGCACTTTATCGAAACCGAGCTCCTTTGCAATGGTCAGCCGCCTAAACCCATCCACAAGATCGTACTTTCCGTTTACTGTCTGACGCACCAATAATGGCTCGTCTATCTTACCCAGCTTGCTTATCCTTTCTTTCTCAGCCATGGTTTTTTGGGGATTCAAACGGGCATTTGTAAACTTCGGATTAGTCACTGTTATGTCCACCAGCGGTACCTCTTTTATCTCATTTCTACTAGTCGGCGCTACCATCGGTCTGGCTGGAGCCGTCATCCTGTTTTGCCTGGGAGGCGGTGCAATATTCCTTGGCCTACCCGGCACTCTAATTTTGCTGTGGCGCCATTCGAAACTTTTTTGTGGGTCTATGCCGCGCATACTTAACCATTCAAGATTTGTCATGTTTCTAAATATAACTGGTACGGTCTTAAACCCAAGCTGCTTTGCAACCAAATAATTTTTCAAGCCGGATACCAGACCTAATCTGCCACTTGGTAATATCCTAACTGTCAATGGCATAGTAATCCTGCCGATTATCTGGGCATTCGTTATATTGGGCTCAAGAGAAAATGGTTTGGCATTTAAATGAACCGGCTCCACCAAATCTATATGCGCAAGTGGCACCTCTTCTATCTCTTCTGGCCTAAAATAAGATATATCCTCTTGAGGCACAAATTGTTTAGCAAATATATTATTAGTATTTACTTCTATATATGGAACACCTTTACTGGTCATGCCCAAATACGGTTCGCCTTCTACTACCAATATATCGTCGTCTTTTATATCTTTAATTAATTCGAGCCATTTCGTTCTGGATACTTTTATGATATAATTTACATTCTGCTTTTTTTGTTGCTCTATAATAGCTGTACTAGTCCATTTAAAACGCACTTCATCTTCATTGCTTTTAACATTTTGCGGTACTAAACCTTCCAAATGTATTCGAGCTTTGGCCAACTACCCATCATCCTTTGCATATAATATATTATCATCTAATGATATATTCTTTTTCGATTTTTATCAAGTGCTTATAGTAAATTCTATGTGTAGATTATACCATATCGCTCGCTATTATACAATAACAGGGCAAGCATAAAGCTTTACCCTGTTATTGTATAGTATTTGCTATTATTCAGCTATAGTATATATAAGTAAGCGTCGCTGAATAATCGTTAACAATATTTTAACCGCTCGGTATAATGCGTATGAAGCAGTTCATGAGCAGTATGGCTGTTTGGTTTCCCTAGAAATTCGTTATATATAGCCTTTATTTGCGGATTCTCATGAGATTTCCTTATAGGCATATCCCTATCCTCTTGGTATAGAGCTTTAGCCCTTTCGGCTTTGATATCAATATCCCATCTTTGCTGCGCCGTCAATATAGGCTGACCACCTCCATTTATACAACCGCCGGGGCATCCCATTATCTCGATAAAGTCATAATGCTCTTGACCGCTTTTGATTCGGTCCAAAAGTGCTGCCGCATTGGCTGTGCCGTTGGCTACAGCCGCCTTTATAGTAACTCCTCCGACATCTATGGAAGCTGTCCTTATCCCTTCCAAGCCTCTGACGACGCCGAATTCTATATTTTCCAGTTCCTCACCGGTCAATATCTCGGCTACAGTGCGAAGAGCTGCTTCCATAACACCACCGGTAACACCGAATATAACACCGGCCCCTGTAGACACGCCTAACGGATCATCAAAGGATTCATCTGGCAATGCCAAAAAGTTTATGCCTGCTTCTTTTATCATGCGCGCTAGCTCACGCGTTGTTATGACAACGTCTACATCGGGATACCCATTAGCTGCCAACTCCGGCCGTTGTGCTTCAAATTTCTTGGCTGTACATGGCATAACCGATAGGTAATTTGCCGCCGTTTTGCAGCCTATCCAACAGCTCTGTTCCCTCTTCCATAATAGTAAGATCAGCTGCAAAATCGGTATCGAATACCTTATCGAATCCAAGGCGTCTCAATGCCGCTGCCATCTTACCTGTAACGCGGGTACCTATGGGCATACCGAATTCCTCGCCCAAAGCCGCTCTCACCGCCGGAGCTGTCTGCACTACCACATGCAGCTCTGGATCAGCTAAAGCCGTCCATACTCGCTCGGTATCATCCTTCTCACGCAAGGCTCCGACAGGGCAAGCCTCTATGCATTGGCCGCAATTTATGCATGGCACCTGGTTTATGCTCATTTTGAATGGTGGTTCCACCATGGTATTAAAACCTCTCTCGGTGGCTCCGATTACACCTATCTCTTGTACGTTGCGGCATGTGCTTATGCAACGCCTGCATAATATGCATTTATTAGGGTCTCTTACTATGGCCGGTGAAAGGTCATCTATCGGTAATGTCAATCGTTCACCCTCAAAAGGTATTTCTTTAATATTCAGTTCGTCGGCCAATTGTTGTAGCTCACAATTGCGATTGCGCACACACGTCAAACAGCTTCTATCATGATTGGAGAGTATGAGCTCCAATGTGACCTTCCTAGCATCCCTTACGGCTGGAGAATTCGTGCTCACTTCGATACCGTCGGCTACAGGATACACGCACGATGCTTGCAGCGCCTTGGCTCCTTTTATCTCCACTATGCACATGCGGCATGCGCCTATTTCATTTATATCTTTTAGAAAGCACAGCGTCGGTATACGTATATTGGCAAAGCGGGCAGCCTCTAAAATAGTATAATCATCCGGCACTGTTACCTTCTGTCCATCTATAGTCAATGTCACCATTTTCTCATCCATATTCCGGCCCCTCCTTATCTCTTTATAACAGCATCGAACTTGCATACGTCCATGCACGTTCCGCACTTGGTGCATTTTTCGGGATCGATGACATACGGTTCCTTCTTAGCTCCGGTTATAGCCCCTACAGGACACATGCGAGCGCATAGGCCGCAACCGCGGCACAACTCCGGCACTACTACATACTCCAGTAATTGCTGGCACACGCCAGCCGGGCATTTTTTATCGCGTATATGAGCTTCATACTCATCTCTAAAATATTTCAAAGTGCTCAACACCGGATTAGGAGCTGTTTGACCCAATCCGCACAAAGCCGAGGCCTTTATATTCTTAGCCAATGTTTCCAGAAGCTCTATATCGCCCTCTTTTCCTTTGCCTTCCACGATACGATCCAATATCTCCAGCATACGCTTGGTGCCTATACGACATGGTGGGCATTTACCGCATGACTCATCTACAGTGAATTGAAGGAAGAACCTTGCTATGTCCACCATACAGTTATCCTCGTCCATAACGATCATACCGCCCGAACCCATCATGGAGCCTATCTTAATCAGTGAATCGTATTCTATAGGCATGTCCAAGAACTGCGCCGGTATGCATCCGCCTGACGGTCCGCCGGTTTGAGCCGCCTTAAATGCCTTACCTTGGGGTATACCGCCTCCTATATCGTATATCACCTCGCGCAATGTCGTCCCCATAGGTATTTCCACTAACCCAGTGTTGTTTATTTTTCCGCCCAGCGCAAATACCTTGGTACCTTTGCTCTTATCCGTTCCTATAGAAGCAAACCATTCAGGTCCATTCAATATGATCTGAGGCACATTTGCATAAGTTTCCACATTATTGAGCAGCGTAGGTTTACCAAAAACACCTTTATTAGCTGGGAAAGGCGGTCTCGGCCTCGGTTCTCCACGTTTCCCTTCTATGGATGTCAT
>NZ_JAIHAU010000013.1 GCF_020054945.1 Mahella sp. | reverse complement strand
CACCACGCTAATTTTAGGCATGTGCATGGGGTAAAATATTTTCTCCTATACCTGCTAAAACGCTATTTATCCGCCTTTTCAAACAACGCAATTAGCTCTGAACAACCAGGATTCATAATATTACCACTCTTAGTTTGACAGCTTAATCTGCCCACTACATATTTTAGAAAAAGTATGTAGACCGTAAAGCCTTTATTTATGAGGGTTACAGCCCTTTTTTATTCTTTTTTGCTGTCAAATTGGGATTTTATCCCCTTTTGGTGGTCAAAACAACCTTGTATAATACCCGTTTGTCAGCAATAAGTCTAAAGGCAAGCTACTGCTGTCTTTGCTGTTTCTATAGAAAAATACAAAAGTGTGATCGTCAACGAATTTCGATCCAACTTTGCAGGATTTAAAAGCAAATCCCGCAAAATGAGTTCTTCTGTTTCTTTTTCTGAGCCCGAAGTAAACTAAACAATCGAGCTCTACAGTTTCATCGGGTGAGCTGGTCAGGCAAAAAACGGAAGGGATAAATTCGGCCCTTGACAAGAATAGACCCCAGAAGAGTATAATATTAAATTTTTTTGAAAAAGCAGGATTTTTACTATTTATGTCGTATATAATAAATAGAGAGCAAAAGAAGTGGGGGTGATTCCATTGGTTAAGTTATTGATGCTCAATGGTTAATAATAGACAAGAAGTGAATATAATAGAACTACAGTAGTTGGCAAAATGGAAAAATGATGATTAGAAAGTAGATGAAACGACAACCATTGACGCTGATGGGACTGTTCACGGTGCTCAGATCGGTACTGATCAAGATGGCAAGCCTATCTATTCGCAGCCGCCGTTGTCAGCCGCTATGCAGGACAAGATCAAAAAAAAGGATGCAATGGCGAAGGCTCACGCATTGTATAAAAACAACTCGATCGCGAAAGACGAGTACATTAAGAGGCTGAAAGCCCTCGGCGCTGATGCAGAATTATTAAACAAAGCTAGGGATATCGTTCCATATCCAACCGGAACATCCAACACAAGCGGCATGAGCACGATGTCTGCGGCATATAACCCTAAATATACCTATAACAACATTGGGGACCTCTTGCAGCAGCCGCAACAAAGGACTTACTGGTGCGGCCCTGCCACAGCTTCCGAAATTGTGGAAGCATATTTGGACAGTAGTACGTACTCTCAAAGCTATATGGCGTCGGTTTTGGGTACCACTACCGATGGAACTCCGTGGTATACCAATAGATATCCAATGGCAGATGCATTGAACGATGTCGAAAATTCAGGGTGGTATATACCTTATGGTACAACCGTCGAAGCAGCTACTTTCAAAGATCATGTCACCTTTGATATCGATTATAATCGTGGAGTGGCAGCCAATGCTTATGAAGTAGGTGGCAAAACACATCCGCACCTTACAGGTCATCCGCTCGATAAGACTATCTATCACTGGGTCGCAATCGATGGATACGATAGATCAGGATACCTCATTCATTATGCTGATTCCGTTCATGATTCTTCAGTATCTTGGGCTGCAGGTGTTCCTGCATATTCACAGATCGACTATGTGACTATGGCGCGGATTATGAATGGTCGCGGCATCATCTGGTAATGTTACTGTACCGTATAGGGGCCCGTCCTCTATGCGGTATTATGAAAGGAAAATGCAAATGCGAAAATTTGTTTTATTCGTGCTGATTCTTGTTGCATTATTATCCGGTTGTGCGACGGATAAACCGGTAAACGATAAGACTCCTTCTTTGCCGAACAGCTCAACCGATAATTCTGTTACTGAAGAAAAAATAACTGAAAAAGATTATAGTGCCGTCTTTGGCAAGGAAAGCGTAAAAACATTTTTAGCTGTACTCGATGATGGGACTCCATGGCTGTCCGTCAAAATTTCTGACAAAGAGATATGCGGATTTACCGGTTCGGTTGATGCTTCCAACAAGGAGATATTTGGTTCTAATCCGGCAATTAAGGACAAACCATCTAAAATTGTAATATATGATATTGCTACAGGAAAGAGCTCGGCAGTATATACGTTGGAAGATCATTTTCAACCGGAGTTCATCCAATTTAATGACACATATATTTTATGGAATGAATATATTCCGTTCCATGATGGCGGAGAGCAGAGAGCCGTGCTTTTTAATCGGCACACAAACAAAGCGCAAATACTAGGCGTGGTACAAAGTTCATTTTGTGGAGATATTCAAATAGCACTTGGAAACAACTATGCCTTATGGTCTTATGGAACAACAGACAAAGATGGAAATGTAAAGTTCCGTATTTATTCATACGATTTCAAAACATCGAAGACAAGTATATTTAAAGAGGACGCAACTATGCCCGTAATAGGCAACAATTTTGTGGCATGGCTTGGGCCGTCAAAAGAGAATCTGGCCTATAGTTATTTGTACTGCCAGGACATGACAAGCAATAAAGTTACGATGATTTCGCCACAAGGCATAAACCCGCAGTATCTGGCCGCTTATGGTGATAATTTGGTCTTCAGCGGCAGAACAATAACCTCATCGGTAAAAGGCCTTGGAGCAGAAAATGTATTGTTCCTATGGCAAAATGGCAAGCAGACCATTATTGAAAGGTCTAAAGAACATGATTATGAATTCCCCGATGTCAGCAACAATTTTATAAGCTGGGATGAAAATGGAAAAAGACGCATATACGATATAAAACAAAAAATTATAATTGATTTACCTTCAGAGTATGGTGAAGCGTCTGTTTCGGACAAGTATATTATGTGGGGCGATGACGCAATTCCGAACGAATCCAAAGATGAGGCGGCAAAGAATGGCGTATACACGACAAACATCAGTTTGATCGAGGTACAATAGATACCCATAAAATCCAAATTTTAAGTGAATTGGTTTTATCAGACAAGCATTAAGAAGCCTTGAAACCAGCATCAGCGCAGGTTTACAGGCTTCTTGTCTCTTTCAACTGTCAAATATGGGATAATATCCCTTCACAAAATCGCCTTGAGCCTAATCGTTACCTTGGCCTACACATTGGTTGCATTATAAATTGTGAAAAATGTCTCCCATATTTTTAAATTTTCTCTATGATAATCTGATGATCTACCAGTCTCATCTCCTTTATGCGCGCTTTTATGATCTCCTTGTGGCCGAATATATCCTTTATTATAAGGCGATCATCATAAGGCGTAATGGTATCAGCGCCTTTTATAAACAGCATCTCTTCACCATTTTCCAATATATATACATCGGCTTCACACATGGTCATCTCACCTCCATCATGCCCTTTATGAGCTCGACCATATCGTCTATCAAATGAGGCAGAGGCTTAGCCTCAACGCCTACTATATCCACGCCGCAGCGGTTTACCGGCAGCAATATCTTCCGGGCCGAAGAGGCGGCTACAGCGCACGCTATGGCCGGCGTAAGCTCGCCCATCATGGCATGCGCCATCAATATGCCTATGGTGCCTGTTATAATATCGACCTTGTCGGCATTCCATACTATAGCCGCTTCGCCGGTAGCCCCATCATTGGCCCCGGCTTTTAACATTTGTGCCGTAGCCCATGCATTTGTGCCCAGTGCCAGTATCTCTGTTTCATCAGGCAACTCTCGCCGCAGTTTATCTACTATATGCCTGCCTATGCCACCACCTTGCCCATCCACAACGGCTATACGCATAAAATCACCTCACAACCTCGCCGGCAGATTTTGATTTGTACATTGTTCCAACAAATCGAAATTTGGGCATATATGGTCAAGATTTTTGGTTTCGAACCTATATGTCCTTTGCGACGCGAGCCATAAAAAGCTCCATAAAGCGTTCCACATCCACATCTACTGCTGCTTTTACAGATGTGCCCTCTCTCGGCACCGTCATACCGCGCGTATATGCGCCGCCAAGCTCTACTCCGATATCCATGGGTTGCACCGTTACCAGCGACGGGTCCAACGCGACTGCCACAGCCAAGGGATCATGCAGCACCGGCATATGAAAGTTAAAAACCTTATCCCATAGTTTTACCAACTCAAAAAGAAACTTTACTTCAGTCCTGGAGCTCCGTTCAAAAGCCTCCAACTGCTTCAATGTCATCTGGCATTTTGTGGTAACGTCCAGGCCTACCATAGTGATATCAGCACCACTGGACATTACTATATGGGCAGCCTCAGGGTCACACATTATATTCCATTCATGCTGAGGTTTGCCTATACAACCTCCCATAAGCACTATCTTTGCCTTACGCGCTAATCTGGGTTCCATGCGAAGTGCCATGCCTATATTGGTCAGCGGGCCTATTGGTACTAAGGTTATGGGGTCGACACTGGCCATACAGGTGTCTATTATAAAATCTACGGCATTTTTACCATCCAGCACCTCTATACTATCATCAACAGCCGCACATTGGCATGGTATAACATCTTCATCAACATCATTTATCAGAGGACGGCCTATCCCCATATGTACGGGGATATCCGCATTATTGTACACCTTAAGCTCAGCCATGGCCAAACGGGCCCGTTCTCTGACATTGCGAAACACAGTTGTTATACCCATCAACTCCAGCTCAGATGAATTCAATGCCAAAGCAATAGCTAAAGCATCGTCTATATCGTCCCCTATATCGGTATCTATAATAAGACGTCCCATAACAATTATCTCCTCATAATTTTTTACAAGACAATAATATATCATCCCACCGCGGAGAGCAAGTTTTTTTCGCCCTTGCATTTGAGCATATGCAGTGATATAATGGTTGCAATCGATTGCAAAGGGGTGCTGATAATGATAGACCTTTCAGTAGAATATGCAGGATTGAAGTTAAAAACACCGGTCATAGCCGCATCATCGGGCATCACCGAAACGGTGGAGCTTATGAAAAAACTTGAACAGCATGGCATCGGAGCCGTGGTGATGAAATCTCTCTTTGAGGAAGAGATTTGCCGCCAGGCCCCTACTCCGCGCTACAAGGTACTGCGCCATGATATGGGCGGCAAATATAGAACCTTTTCATTCTATTCTTATGAGCAGGCCAGCGTATGGGGGCCTGATCGATATGCCCGGGAGGTAAAAAAAGCCGTAAATGAGCTAAATATCCCTATTATACCGAGTATCAACTGCATAACCGATGACGGTTGGAGACGTTACGCCGCTTTAATGCAGCAAGCCGGAGCACCAGCGCTGGAACTCAACGTATCATGCCCTCACGGCTCGATAGTATTTCGCGGCGGCACCGATGTCGCCGGCGAGATAATCCGGGTAACCGAACTGGTTTTAAACGAGGTCGATATACCCGTCATAGTAAAGCTTAGCCCGCAACTTACTGCCCCGTTACAAATAGCCAAAGCCGTAGAGGATGCCGGTGCTAAGGGCGTGGTGATGTTTAACCGCCTCACCGGTTTGGATATAGACATCGATGCCGAATCCCCTGTACTTCATGGGGGATACGCCGGCCATGGCGGTCCATGGGCGATATATTACGCATTAAGGTGGATCAGCGAAGCCTATCCGCAATTGCACGTTGATATATCGGCCAGCGGCGGCGCGGTGACCGCTGATGATGTGGTAAAATATATACTGGCAGGTGCTAAAACGGTGCAAGTATGCACGGCCATTATGCTAAAGGGCCCTGGCGTCATCGATGAGATGAACGACGGTCTGGGTGCCTGGATGAATAAAAAGGGCTACAATGCCCTCGGTCAATTCCGCGGCAAGGTCAGCAACGGCGCAATAAGAGGCACTAAAGACATCGATCGCCGTCATTATAAGAAGGCTCATATACTGGATAAATGCACATCATGCGGCATATGTGCGCCGCTATGTATATTCGACGCCATAGACAGTAGCACAGAGCCGTATCGCGTCGTGCAGGATACATGCGACGGCTGCGGCCTATGTGCCGAGGTATGCCCGATAAGCGCCATAGAAATGCATGAGGTGTGAACATGCAAGTATTCAACTGCGATGTGTTGGTAATAGGCGGCGGAGGCACCGCTCTGAGGGCCGCTATAGCCGCCAAGGAAAGATATCCGGAAACCGCCGTACTGCTGGTTACCAAAGGTACTTTGGGAAAAAGCGGTGCCACGGCCAACGCCCGCTCGGACAGAATGGCATTTCACGCAACGCTTGAGCATACGCCGCCCGGCGGACCGGATGCATGGAAATACCATGCGGACGACATATATCGTATAGGCGGCATGGTATCGGACTATGATCTGGCTGAGATGCTGGCTAAAAACTCTGCTGATGCATTTTATTACCTGGATAGACTGGGCGTGCCGTTTGTCAAAAAGAACGGATTGCCCGTCCAATTCTTGACCGACGGCTCTATATATCCGCGTGCATGTTATACCGGACCGGATACTGCAATAGATATAGAAAAAGCCTTGTTAAACCGTTTCTTGGAACTAGGCATGCCGTTTAAGGAGCATAGCATGATATATAAGCTGGCGGTAAATAGCCACGGCATATGCGGCGCATTCGGCATTACCGAAAATGACGATATTTTTGCCGTAAACACATCGTCGATAGTCATGGCTACCGGCGGCGCCGGCCGTATCTATAAAGATAACGTATTCCCCAAGGGCGCCACAGGCGATGGTTATGCACTGGCGCTTGAATGCGGCATCCCTTTAGTAAATATGGAGTTCATACAGATAGGACTGTGTTCGCGCGCCACAAAGCTCGCCTGCTCGGGCAGCATGATGCGTGCAGTGCCAAGGTTTATCGATGAAGAAGGGCGCGAATTTTTACCAGATTACATCCCGGGCGATGATATTCACGATATAGTATTCCGAAAAGGAGCCAGTTGGCCGCTATCGTATGAACACCCATCTCACATTATAGATATAGCCGTCTTTAAGGAGATAAATGCAGGCCACAAGGTATATCTTGATTTTTCCAAGAACCCTATAGGATTTGATTTTGACCGCTTGTCGGCTGATAACCGTAAGCTCTATGAGGACGAGATACAAACGTCCGATATGAAATGCAACAGAAACGACAATCCTTTAGCGCGTCTGAAGGAAATAAACCCAAATGCTATACAGTGGCTCAAAAACCGGGGTATAGATCTCAAAATCGGGCAAAAGCTGGAAATAATGCCTGCCGCACAGCATTTCCAAGGCGGTATAAAAATACGCACAATGGCCGATACACCTATAGCCGGCCTATTTGCTGCCGGAGAATGCGCCGGAGGTCAGCACGGAGCCAACCGCCCTGGCGGCAACTCGCTGCTCGACGGCCAGGTATTCGGCAAGATCGCCGGCGAAGCAGCGGCCGCGCGGAGCCGGACTATAAAACCTCAGGGCCTCGCCTCATCCTCGCTGGAGCAACAGCAGCTACATGCAAAAGCTCTAAAAGAAATGCGCAGCGATATTTTGCTTTCGGAACAGCTCGATACAGTACAGCGAATTATGAGCCGTCAGGCCTCTGTGATGAGAACCGGAGACGGCCTTGCCGGTGCCCTTTCCGATATAAATAAACTGAACGATATGAAACCGGATATGAAAGGTCAGTCGCTATACGGCTATTTCGAGACTAAGAACAGCATAATAACAGCTATCGCCGTGTTGCTATCGGCCTCGGCACGTAAAGAAAGCAGGGGGCCGCATCTTTACTTCAATAGTACGGAGGACTTGATACCTTTGCCTTCTTTGCCTGAATATCAGCATTATTTTATGATAAGCTATGATCAAAACGGATGGCATATCACGTGAGAAAGGGGTGAATCTATGACTACCTTAAAGGATGTGGCCAGGCTGGCCGGCGTGTCCGCCAGCACGGTATCGCGTACCTTGAGCGGCAATATACATGTGGACGAGCAAACTCAGCAAAAGGTGTGGGCTGCCATAAAAGAATTAAACTATAAGCCAAATATATTGGCCAAAAGCCTTAAAGAAGGGCGCACGAATACCGTCGCCCTAATAATCCCCAATATACGCAACCCGATTTTCCCTGCCGTCACGCGCGGTGCAGAAGATATCGCACGCAAAAACGGTTTTACGTTGATACTGTGCAATACAGATGAAGATCTCGCAATAGAAAAAGATTATATAGATAAATTAACCAACCGATGGGTGGATGGCTTTATCTTTGCTACGGCACGAGATGACAGCAACCACATCATGGAGCTAAAAGCGCAGGGTATACCGGTGGTATTCATGATAAGGAGCATCGGCAATGACCCGGACGCTGTGACGGTCGATAACCGAAGCGGAGCTTATAAAGCCGTAGATTATTTGATAAGCCGAGGGTGCACTAGGATAGCCTTCATAAACGGTCCTCTCGATATAGATTTATACAGGCAACGCCTCGACGGCTATAAAAATGCCTTGAAGAAACATGGCATTTCCATAGACGATGGTTTAATAGTAAACGATGTAAACGATCAGGACAACGGCTATCATGCCATGTTAAAACTGTTGGATAAAGGTATAAAGATGGATGCCGTATTTGCCGCCAGTGATCCGAAAGCCGTAAATGCCATAAAAGCCATAAAAAGCAGAGGGCTATCGGTGCCCGGCGATATATCGGTCATCGGTTTCGATGATCTGGATATAGCTAATATAGTCGAACCTTCTCTGACCACAATAGCGCAGCCAGCCTATGATATAGGTGCCATCGCGATGGATACGCTTATAAAACTGATAAGCGGACATAAAAACACCGGACCAACCGTATTGGACACACATTTGGTAGTAAGGCAGTCGGTAAGATAGAAATGGAGGGAAGCTGCTAAGCAGCAAATTGTTATGAAAACTCAAGCTATGGTTATGACAGGTTTCCATAAACCGTTGGAATTAACAGAAATAGAGGTGCCGCGTTTAGAAGATGGCCAGGTATTGGTCAGGTTGGCCGCGTCCGGCGTGTGCGGCTCCGACGTGCATATATGGCATGGTGAAGATAAAAGAGTTAAATTACCGCTGATACCGGGGCACGAAGGTGTCGGATACATTGAGGATATCAAAGGCCGGCATTGCAGCGTGGACGGCCAAATACTTCACCCAGGCGACCTGATAATATGGAACCGCGGCATAAGTTGTGGTCGATGCTATGCATGTCAGGTGCTTAAACAACCGTCATTATGTCAAGACCGGATCACATACGGCATAAATAACCCATGTGATAGGCCTCCGTATCTTAATGGTTGTTATGCTCATCATATAATATTGACAGCCGACACAGACATAATCAGATTGGACGACGATACAGACCCTGTAACCATGGTATCAGCATCGTGCTCGGGCGCTACGATAGCCCATGCCTTCGATATGTGCCGGATAAAGCCGGGATCTACCGTAGCCGTTCAGGGCCCCGGGCCGTTGGGTTTATTTGCAGTGGCTTTCGCCCGCGCCTTGGGAGCCGGTACTATAATCGTTATAGGAGGCACGGCCAGCCGATTGGACATATGTAAAAAATTCGGCGCGGATATAGTGTTGGACAGAAAATCCCTATCCAGAAATGACAGGCTCGATACCATCATGCAGGTCACCGGCGGCCATGGTGCCGATATAGTAATAGAAGCGGCAGGATATCCGGATGCCGCTCAGGAAGGGTTGGATATTCTGGCCACCGGCGGAACATATCTTTCCACAGGCTTCGCACAGTTTACCGGCTACACCCAGATAGATTTTTTCAGCCAAATAGTAAAGAAAAACGCTGTCATAAAAGGCGTATGGGTCAGCGATACATCGCACTTATACGACGCCGTACACCTTATATTAAAGAACCCTTCTTTATTCAGCAACATGGTAACGCATACAATGCCGTTGGACAACGCTAATCAAGCCTTGGAGCTCATGGCTTCCAAAAAAGCACTTAAAGTAGTACTAACGAATGGAGAGGTGTATAAAAATGCAGAATAATATATCGGTTTTTCTGTCCGGAATCGGAGGATACGGCAATAACTATGTAAAGGAGCTATTGCGGAGCGGCGCCCAAAACGGCGTATACATAGCAGGCGCGGCGGATCCCCGCCCTGAAAGTTGCAGCTCCCTGGATGAATTAAAGGCTAACAACATACCCATATATGAAAGCGTGGAATCATTCTATGCCGAACACAAAGCTGATCTGGCCATTATATCATCGCCCATACAGTTCCATTGCGAACAAACGTGCGCGGCTCTATCATATGGCAGCCATGTACTATGCGAAAAGCCTATGGCAGCCACGGTCCAAGAAGCACGTCAAATGATCGAGGCTCGTGATAAAGCTAAACGCATTTTAGCCATCGGCTTCCAATGGGCATATGACCCCGCATATCAGAGTTTGAAAAAGGATATAATGGCCGGACGATTAGAACAGCCTAAACGCTTAAAAACACTCGTGCTTTGGCCAAGAGATGCTGATTACTATAGCCGCGGATGGGCCGGCAAAAAGAAAGACCAAAAAGGACGATGGGTGCTGGATAGCGTGGCCAACAATGCCACAGCCCACTATTTGCATAATATGCTCTTTGTTTTAGGGAAAGAGTTTTATCAAAGCGTGCAGCCGCTGGAGATAACGGCTGAATTATATAGAGCCAACGCTATAGAAAATTTCGATACATCCGCTATGCGTATTTTTGCAGACAATGGTACTGAAATATTGTTCTACGCCAGCCATGCGGTGAAAGAGAGCATAGGCCCCATGTTTTGCTATGAATTTAAAAATGCATCTGTCTATTATAACCACCCCTCCTTCCCACAGAGCGCTGATCATATTGTGGCTGTCTTTAAAGACAACCGTATAAAAGACTATGGCCGGCCTGATCATCAGGGCATGTATAAGCTGTGGACAGTCATAGATGCCATACGCGGCGGTACAACGGTATCCTGTCCGCCCGAAGCAGCGCTGCCGCATACGCTATGCATAAATGGCGCTCATCAGTCCATGCCGGACATCGTTGATTTCCCAAGTGAATTGATTATAAAAGAAGGTCAACCTGCAATAACCCACGTAAAAGCGTTGGAGAATATTATGATGGAATGCTTCGGCCAAAACAAACTCCCGTCTGAAATAGGCATACCGTGGGCTAAATCCGGTAAACCTATATCGCTTGCAGGCTATGAACGCTTCGAGGGATAGTCTTAGTTAGAACATGTAATTTATCCCGGCACTCAATCAAGTTGAGTACCGGGAATTTGCTAAAGATTTTCGACTTTCATTCTTCTCTAAAGAGCGGTGTGCTAAGATATCTTTCTCCGGTATCCGGGGCCACCGCCACCACATTATGCCCGCTGCCTAAATATTTAGCCTGTTGCAGCGCAGCAAACACCGCAGCCCCCGATGATATACCCACCAATATGCCTTCTTCATGTGCCATACGGCGCGCCGTACTCATAGCGTCCTCATCCTTGACGGCCACTATATCATCGATTATATCCCTGTCCAACACTTTAGGCACAAAGCCGGCTCCTATGCCCTGTATACCGTGAGGCCCAGGTTTGCCACCTGATAAAACCGGTGATTTTGCCGGCTCTACTGCTATGATTTTGACACCGGGTATGCGCTGTTTAAGCACTTCGCCCACACCGGTTATAGTGCCGCCGGTACCGACGCCAGCCACAAAGGCATCTATATGCCCGTCCATTTGCTCAAATATTTCTATAGCCGTGGTCTTTCTGTGAATATCAGGGTTGGCCGGATTCTCAAATTGCTGCGGTATGAAATACTCCGGATGCTGTTGTTTTAATTCCTCCGCCTTTCTTATAGCTCCCGACATACCTTCAGCCCCCGGAGTCAGTACAAGCTCCGCACCGTATGCTTTAAGAAGGCTGCGCCTCTCCAGACTCATGGTTTCGGGCATGACCAGTATAACCTTATAGCCTTTCGCAGCCCCTATCATAGCCAAACCTATGCCGGTATTGCCGCTTGTAGGTTCTACTATAACAGAGCCCGCCTTGAGCAGCCCCTGTTCTTCAGCAGTCTGTATCATGCTGTAAGCTATTCTGTCTTTGACGCTGCCACCGGGATTAAACGACTCCAGCTTCACATATACGTCAGCATAATTTGGTTCTACTAACCTATGTAACTTAACCATGGGCGTATTACCTATTAATTCCAACACGTTATTAACCGCTTTCATATTCATTCCCCTTTCGTATTCCAAGTAAACTTATCTGTTTATATGCATATTATATTTCCGCGCGATGAAGTTGTCAAGCATTTTTTCTGATTTGCACTTGCCATATCATTGCTCTTGCGCAAAAAAACTTGATTTTTATATTATCATCTGTTAATATATTAACAGATAGAATTCGAGGAGGTGAAATGATGAAAAGAATATTAGCGTTAGCCTTAGTAGCGGTAATGG
This sequence comes from Mahella sp., assembly GCF_020054945.1. Taxonomy (GTDB): domain Bacteria; phylum Bacillota; class Clostridia; order Mahellales; family Mahellaceae; genus Mahella. Next base: position 20,690 of record NZ_JAIHAU010000013.1, on the reverse strand, counting down.
CTTTATTCGTATTGGCTGCTTGCTCTTCCAACGAAGGCACCCCCCAACCGACCGGCGATACATCGTCGGAAACTGTTACTTATAAGGACGGTACTTACAAAGGGCAATCGTCCAAGAACGACCATGGGCAGTACGGCGACATAGAAATAACCATAAAAGACGGTAAAATAAGTGATGTAAAGTATAAGGAAGTCATGGAAGACGGCAGCGAAAAGACGCTGGAGAATGACGGAAATTACCAAGAAGCCATAGATGCTATAGAAGCATTGCCGCAGAAGCTTATAGATGTACAGGATCCCGATAAGATAGATACTATAAGCAAAGCTACCGGCACGACCGATATGTTCAAAGAAGCGGCCAAAAATGCTTTGGAACAAGCCAAATAATTTTTGTTAATAAATAGACTAAGATTGTTAAAAATTTAGAGGGGTTTTACCCCTCTTTATTTTATATATTGGCGCATGAATTCTAAAACCTTTTTTTCGATTCTGCATACCTGTACTTGCGTTATACCCAGCATCTGTGCAACCTCGGACTGAGTTTTGTCCTTAAAATATCTAAGCAATATGACCTGGCGGCCCTTAGCGTCCAATTGCGCTATACACTCTTTAAGCGCTACTTTGTCTATAACATCTGTATCCAGTTCGTCATCATCGGATATCCTGTCTATAAGCGATATAGAGCTTTCACCGTCTTCATAGGCATTATCATATAATGATACCGGTACAGTATCAGCCTCCATAGCATATACCACATCGGCCGGCTCCATATCCAATGCCGTCGCTAACTCCTGCACGCTCGGTTCCCTGCCCAGCTCTTTTTTTATGCGATCCTGAGCACTATGGATCTTGTATGCCGCTATCTTAACCGATCGGCTTACCTTTATGCTGCCGTCATCGCGCAAGAAACGCTTTATCTCCCCCATTATCATGGGCACAGCATATGTCGAAAATTTTACATTATACGATAAATCATAATTATTTATTGCCTTAACCAAACCCATGCTGCCTACCTGAAATAGGTCGTCATACTCATAACCCCTGTTCATGAATTTCCTTACAACATTATGTACCAGGCCCAGGTTGCGCTCGGCTAATATCTCCGCCGCCTGTTTATTGCCTTTGCGCGCCTCAACTATAAGACCTTCTATTTCCTGTTGCGTCAAAAGGCCCCTGTTTTTATCATCGGCTGGTGTGGTCGTCGGCTCCGCCATCGGCATTCCCCTCCTGCATCCGGCTCGAAGCAGAGGCAATATACTTTATCAACGTCACCTTAGTGCCCTTACCATATACTGAATCGACTTGCACCTCATCCATAAAAGTCTCCATAACAGTGAAGCCCATGCCCGAACGCTCCAAGTCCGGCCTGGAAGTATAAAGCGGCTGGCGTGCCTTTTCTATATCCTCTATCCCTTTACCATCATCAATAACATCTATTTCCACCCTATCGCCGTACAACCTTACATTTATCTTAACATACCCTTGTCCGTTTTCATAACCGTGTATGATAGCATTGGTCACGGCCTCTGAAACAGCGGTTTTTATATCAGCTATATCTTCCAATGTAGGGTCCAGCTGCGATGCAAAAGCGGCCACCGCCACTCTTGCAAAAGATTCATTCTGCGAACGGCTTAAGAACTCCATATGCATCTCATTGAGCAATTCCATCATAAACTCCCCTTTTGTTGCGTCAGATTTTTGATAGCCTCCCGCTGGTTTTCATATGCGCTGAATATATTGAACAAACCGGATATTTCAAATATCCGCTTAGTCTGCGGCGATATCCCTATAACGGCTACTTTACCGCCGCGCGCCGAAATAGTCTTATACCTTCCTATAAGCATACCCACACCCGAGCTGTCCATGAATACAAGATTTTTAACGTCGATCAACAGGTGCTTTATAAAAATATCGCCGCTTATAGCGTCTTCTATCTGCTGTCTTACGTAATCGACGCTATGGTGATCCAACTCACCGTCCATATGCACGATCAAGACATTATTTTTTGTTTCCAGTTCAACGTTCAAAGCTGCCATACCTCCTTTGCAGTTATATTATCTATATTCGCCGATTTTCAAAAATCTCCTGCATAGAAAAAAATTGTTTTTTGTCGAATATAAAAAAACCGCATTAAAAATGCGGTCAGTTTATCTCCATTTCTTGAATCTCTACCTTTATAGGAATCTTCTTATTCAAATCATTCACTATTGCCTTTTCGTCTTGCCATGTTATGTACTTTTTACGCTCGTCCTCGGTCAATATAACCCTATCCAATACATCTCTGCCGGTTAAACGTGCATCGCTGACCAGCATTTGCATAATAGGTTTATTATCTAATACGGTAAGCACGCCGTATACATACTTCAATTGCCTTTCCTCCTCTTGCTCGCTCATTTACATATATAGTTTAATACCGTACAGGAGAAAATTCAAGATTTTTGTCACATGTTAATATTTCTTGTCGCCAAGAGCAGACGAAAAATCGATATGGCCGAGCGCTCCAGCAATTCGGCGGTATGGCTCATAGCGGCAGCTAAATCCATAGGCCTGTCGATTATACTGAATAACGCATCCACACCATGCTCGTATACCCTTTCAGCACCGTCTCCCAGGCTACCGGACAGGCAAACCACGGGCTTATCATGGCGCTTGGCTACGCTCGCCACCCCCACGGGTACCTTGCCAAAGACCGTCTGTTCATCGGTCCTCCCCTCACCTGTTATGACCAAGTCACATTGGCTTACGAGCTCATCCATATGTGTGACATCGATCATTATATCCATGCCGGGTTTCAGCGAAGCCCCTAAAAAGGCCACAAGTCCAGCTCCCAAGCCGCCGGCAGCCCCCGCTCCGGGCATGTCTTTTATATCTATACCCAGATCTTTCTTTATGACCGCCGCCAGATTGGCTAGACCACTGTCCAGCTCTTCCACCATTTCAGGCGTGGCGCCCTTTTGCGGACCGTATATCGCCGCCGCACCGTTTGGACCGCACAAAGGATTTGTTACGTCGCAAGCCACCGTTATGTCGACATCCTTTACACGCTTATCCATGTCATTTATATCTATATGTGCTATGTGCTCCAGTACTTTGCCTCCAAAGCCATCTATAACGCGTCCCTCGGCATCATAAAACTTAACCCCTAATGCTTGCGCCATACCTACGCCGCCGTCGTTGGTAGCGCTGCCGCCTATACCTATTATAATGCGATTACAGCCTTTATCCATGGCCGCCCTAATGAGCTGGCCGGTTCCATATGTAGTAGTATTCATGGGATTGCGTTTATCCTCCGGTACAAGCGGAAGACCCGATGCCGCCGCCATTTCTATGACAGCCGTTGCTCCGTCGCCTAACACCCCGAAGAATGCCTTTACCTCTTCTCCCAATGGGCCTATAACCTTTTGATGGTGTATATCCCCGCCGACAGCTGTTATAATGGCCTCTACCGTTCCCTCTCCCCCATCCGCCATAGGTATCTTCTTTATATCAGCCGTCAGGACAACCTTTCTTAGCCCTTGCTCAATAGCATCGGCTACAGCCACGGCGCTCAAGCTCCCTTTAAATGAATCCGGAGCTATTAAAATTCTCATGATGTGCCTCCTAACTCGATATATTTTCCACTACCGCTTTATATACGTCGGCCGCCTTAGCAGGCCAACCATCGCAAATGATCTGAGCCAGTTCACTATTAGGTACATTGATGCGCAGATCCATAAGCATCATACCGTTTTCTATGACCTTGCAATGCACTATATATTCTTCCTCGTTCTTTTTCTCATAGAAAGCCGGCATCTCGCTTTCACCGGGCAAATCTATATGTTTGCCCTTAGCATAATCATCTATAAGGTTAACCATCCATTGGGGGATATCGTCATATAACCGGACCACTATGTTTTTCCCCTTATCATTTATAGAGTAAAAGTATCTCCCCTGTGATTCCATATAATCCACGAGGCCATCGCGCACCAGTTGGCTCAGCAACTGCTGCAGATCGAAGTAATTCATCACATTGGCCCCGACCATGAAGTGGGTTATCTGGGCATTGGGTATCGGTATATGCATTTTATCTATAAAGTATAATATAGCTAACCTGTTAACATCTGCTTGAGATTCATTTATATACATACAATCACTTCAACTCTTTATCACCAAGAATTTTTACATTTAAATTGTATCATCGCATGTATATAATAGCAAGTACCAATTGAAAAGGAGCATCAGGCGATGCTCCTTCATCAGTCGTTATTTGCTCTTTATTATTTGCCGGGCATAGTCCCTTGTGTCATATTTTGCTCGGCAAATTTTATCATCCTCTGTACCATATGACCACCAACAGCCCCGCAATCGCGAGCTGATAAATTACCCCAATAATCCTCTGAACCTTGTTTAACCGGTAACCCTAATTCAGATGCTATTTCATATTTCATGTTATCCAAAGCCGCATGAGCCTCAGGCACCACCTTAGGCCCTATATTAGCACTTCCTTTTGCCATCTCGCATATCACCTCCAAAACAGAAATCGTATTTACATAATATAATTTGCCTCCAAAACATTAAATTATGCATTTGCGACTAATTCGCGTATCCATTATATGGTGTTTGTTCAGACGCTATTATAAATGAGCGGCTTTTATACTTTACCTGTTAAGCGCCCGTGTAACCGGCCTCCAAGCCAGCGCGCCAAAATATTGAACAGCAACACCACTATTATCAACACAGCTGACGAGCCGTCGGCTACTTCTCGGGCATCCGGCAAAAGGCTCTCGGAATTGACTTTCCATATATGAACGGCCAGTGTTTCAGCCGGCCGCATTATATTAAGAGGCGAACGCGGGTTGGTGAAATCCCATACTTCGAAGTTTACATTAGGCGATGACATGCCTGCAGTATACATTATAGCGGCTGCTTCACCGAATACGCGGCCAGATGTCAGTATAATACCTGTAAGTATACCCGGCAGTGCTACCGGTAGGATTACTTTGGTTATAGTTTGCCATTTGGTTGCACCAAGTGCAAGGCTGGCTTCTTTTAATTCATCTTTAACCGTTCGCACAGCATCTTCGCACACCCTTGTCATAACCGGAAGGTTTAAGACCGTTAAGGACAAAGCTCCGCCAAGCAAGGTATATCCCCAGCCGGTTAAATTAACAAATACCAATAAGCCAAAAAGGCCCACTACTATGGACGGCAGCGATGCCAGCGTTTCAACGCACAGCCTTATAGCATCGGTAAGTTTACCCGGCCGGGCATATTCCGCCAAATATATACCGCTGCCCAATCCCAGCGGTATTGTAAAAATCATTGAAATAATGAGTATCATAAACGAATTGAAGATCTGGGGTCCTATGCCGCCACCGGCCTCCAGTGTCTTAGAAGGCGATGTAATGAAGTCCCAGCTTATAACGCGCCCGCCTTTATATAGGATATAGCCTAAAAGCAATGCCAGCAGCACAACTACAATAGCAATTACTATGTAGAAAATCGTCGTAGCTATTTTATCCGCGGTTTTCGCACTCATTTGTAAGCCTCCTTTTTACCGATGGCACGGATAATCAATATAAATATAAACGATATGGTGAGCAGCAACAAAGCGATAGACCATAAAGCATCATTAGGCAACGTATTCATAGCCGTATTGCCCATTTCCATAGTTATAATACTGGTCATAGTATGGACCGGATCCAGCAGGGATGAAGGTATATTCATAGCATTTCCTATGACCATCTGCACAGCCAGAGCCTCGCCCAGCCCTCTGGCCAATCCCAATATGATAGCTGTCAATATGCCCGGCGTCGCAGCAGGGAGCAGTATGCGGCGTATAGTCTGCCAGCGCGTTGCTCCCAGAGCCAGCGAAGCCTCGTTTAATTCCTCAGGTATGGCCCTTAAGGCATCGGCTGCCACGCTGGCTATGGTAGGAAACATCATAACAGCCAGCACAAGCCCTCCGGCCAGCACGCTGAAACCCAGCCCTCCTACATTATTGCGTATGAATGGCACCAGCACGCTAAGGCCTATCCAACCGTATACCACCGACGGTATACCCACAAAAAGCTCTATAACCGGCTGAAGCAGCTTTTGGCCCCAAGCAGGCGCGATATCGACCATAAATATAGCCGATGATATGCTTACCGGCGCGCTTATTACGATGCCCAGCACAGATACGACAAGCGACCCTATTATAAACGTTAAAGCTCCAACCTGCGGCGGATCAGCCTCGGTACGCCACTTAGTCGACGTTAAAAATTCGATAGGAGAAACGCCGTCTTTTAGAAAAATGGTCAACCCTTTAGAGGCAATAAATATGACTAACGAAAATGTAACTATGATTACCAATATAGCACAAAGGAAGGTTATAAAGCGGCCAAAGGCCTCATTGCGTTTTTTAGCTTTTAATGTATTCATCTTCACTCCTCCGTATATCTACATACGGAATTATTATACCATCCGCATCTCAAAGCATTGTTAATTCTGTGTTAATTTTTTAATTCCATGCCGTTACTACTTCGGTCGCTATTTTATACTCCGCTACGCTCTCGCTGAGCATCTGCGCCATACTGGACAATCTCTGCGCCGATTCATCGAGTGCGCGCATTATTTCATCATGCTGCTCGGTAGCCACCGCTATTTCTTTATAGCTCGCTGATATATCCGACGCGGTACCGGATATGCGCGACATGGCCTCTACTATAGCTTCCACACCACTGTTCACCTGATTTATCTCCCCTACTATAGCCCCTATATGCTCATCTGTATTATCTATATTATGCAATATACTGCCAAACGAACTGTCCAGCCTCTGCATCAATTCATTTGCATTATCCATAAGCTCCTTACATTTTTGTCCTATATCCACCGCCTTATCCACGTCTTCTGTCATCGACAGCATTATCCTGCCTATATCCTCCGCCGATGACGATGAATGCTCGGCCAGTTTCTTTATCTCAGACGCCACCACCGCAAAGCCTTTGCCGGCCTCTCCCGCTCTGGCCGCTTCTATTGATGCATTAAGCGAAAGCAATTGTGTTTGTGATGCTATATTTTTTATTATACCGACAGCCTTTGCCACCTGTGCTGAACGCTCATGTATGGTCATTATGAGTTGGAATGTGTCCCTTATGCCGTCAGCTAACGATGCTATTCTGTCCTCCATATCATTGAGCCTTTCCTTGCCGTGTTTCGCCGCTTCTAACATTGACTTGCTGGCTTTATCGGTTTCCTGGATCTTTTGCTCGATAACCTCTATAGAAGCCGACATCTGCTGGGTGGCAGCCGCTGTTTCCTCTATCTCGGACGCTTGTTCTTCTGAACCGACGGCAATATTTTTTACGCCTTTAGATATGCTGCCCATGCTCTCGGCATTTACGTTGGTCGCTTCTACGAGTGCCTCGGCAGTGGACGACATACTGAATGAAGCTGTTCTTATATCTATAATGAGGTTTTCTATATTATGTATCATTTTATTGAAACCGTGGCTTAATTCGGTAATCTCAGGGCTTGTAGACGTTTGGTCTGTTCGCACGGTGAAATCTCCGCCTTCGGCTCTGCGCATGGCATCGGCTATACGTTTTATAGGACCGGTAAGCACCATGCTGCCCGCCCATCCTATTATGACCGATAAAACAAGGCTTATGAGCGCTATCCATAATATATACTCTCCGATCTGATTGACATATGTAAGATAATCAGAGCTGCGAACACCAACTATATAAATCCAATCCTTACCTGGAATATGCCCGAAAGAGATCTTCATATCATGTCCTTTTACATTTTCATTTATTATGCCGTTCTTTTGCTCTATAATACGATCGACCAATTGCTTATCGTATGTATCCAACACATTATCAGGTCCATCTTCCATCCAATCTATGGCGTTGCCGTTTAAATCTATGAGATAAACAAAGGCATTCATTCCCTGGTTATTGAAAGAATTTCTTTCAGCTAATAATATCATTTTTAAGCGCGAATCGAATATCTGCGTATTCAGTCCCGACATTATAGCGGTAACCTGTTGTACGACGCTGCGCGTGGAGTTGGAAAGCAGGGTGTCCATAAGAACCGTTATATTTCGGCTGCTGTAATAATACGATACGCCGCCCACCGCCGCTATGGATATGAGGGCTATTAATATCAATAGCACCATTATTTTATATTGTATTTTTATGCGAGCATTTAAGGCAGCCATACCTTTTGTAAGTCTTGCCATTTTTATCGCCTTCCTTTTATTTATATATAGCGTTAAAAAAAGCCGGCTTTCACCGGCTTTTAATTATTGAGCGACTGATTACTTCAGCTTTTCCGCATCGCTACCTGCTATATAGTTTTTGCTTCTGGCTATCTCCGCCACATCATCTGTGGCCATGAAATCCAAAAATGCTTTTACGGCACCCGTAGGCTCACCTTTGGTATACATGTGGCCCCAAGACCATATCGGGTATGTGCCGGCTACTATATTGTCTACGGTAGGCTCTACGCCGTCCAGCTTTAATGCCGCTACGCTGTCATCCAGATACGCTAATCCGAGATAGCTTATAGCGCCGGGTGTCTCGGCCACTGTTTTAAGTACAGTACCGTTAGAGTCTTCTGTAAGCGTGTTACCTTCTATAGGTTCCTCACCATCAAATGCCACTTTTACGAAAGTAGCCCTTGTGCCTGAGCTGGTAGGCCTATTGACCACCACTATAGCCTGATCCTTGCCGCCTACGTCCTTCCAATTGGTTATTTTGCCTAGAAATATATCCTTTAATTGCTGCTTGGTAAGATTGTCGACACCGACATCCTTATTAGCTATGGCAGTAAACCCTTGCGCTATCACCTGATGATCCACTAATTCTTTGGCTTTATCAGCATCAAGCTTTTCTTCGGCGAATACGTCGGAATTGCCTATATCTACCGCACCTTCAGATACCTGAGTTAAACCTGTGCCGCTGCCGCCGCCCTGTACTGTAACCGTTACGTTCGGATGCAACTCCATAAATTTAGCTGCTGCCGCTTCTACCAGAGGCTGCATGGCTGTGGAGCCGGAAGCTGTCACCGTACCGGACAGGTCGTCCGCAGGGGCGCCATCATCCGCAGAATCATCGGCCGATGTGTCGCTATCCGACGTCGTTGATGCGTCATTCGTCGTTGACGTGTCATTGCTGGGCGTCGCAGTCCCCTCACCGCCGCTACATGCTGAAAGCACTACCAAAGCCGCCATCAGCATAACAGCCACTAATAATGTGGACCATTTTTTTCTCGAGTTTTTCATAATGATATAACTACACCTCCAAAAAATTTTATTTAATATATCAACAAGTGTAATCATACCATGGCAATGTAAATTCTATATTAATTCTATGTTAATTTTATGTTAAATCAATCTACCGCAAAGTATAGTTTGGAGCCTCTTTGGTTATATAGATGTCATGCGGATGGCTTTCCTTTAAGCCGGCATCGGTTATCCTTACGAATTTAGCCTTGGTGCGCAGCTCATCTATAGTATGGCATCCGCAATAGCCCATGCCCGAGCGCAAGCCGCCCATAAGCTGAAATACGGTCTCGGAAAGCGGTCCTTTATAAGGCACCCGTCCTTCCACACCTTCGGGTACGAATTTGCTGCTGTCCTCCTGAAAATACCTGTCCTTGCTGCCCGATGCCATAGCTCCCAGAGAGCCCATGCCTCGATATACCTTAAAGCTACGACCTTGATATATCTCCATCTCTCCAGGGCTTTCCTCAGTACCTGCAAACAGGCTGCCTATCATGACGGCACTGGCACCCGCAGCTATAGCCTTGGCTATATCGCCGGAATATTTTATACCGCCGTCGGCAATAACCGGTATATCATACTTATCGGCTTCTTTAGCACATTCATATACAGCCGTTATCTGCGGAACGCCCACGCCGGCCACCACGCGCGTCGTACATATCGAGCCCGGGCCTATGCCAACTTTCACACAATCAGCTCCTGCTTCTATAAGTTCTCCGGTGGCTTCAGCAGTAGCCACATTGCCTGCTATCAGCTGTATTTCAGGATATTTGCCCTTTATAGTTTTCACCATATCTATAACCCTTGAAGAATGGCCATGAGCGGTATCAACTGCTATAACGTCTACCTTGGCATTCACAAGGGCATCCACCCTATCCAATGTATCGCGTGCCGTGCCTACGGCCGCTCCTACCAATAGTCGTCCGTTTTTATCTTTGGCCGCGTTGGGGTATTGTATGGCCTTTTCTATATCCTTTATGGTTATAAGCCCTTTCAGCATGCCGTTTTCGTCTACCAACGGCAGTTTCTCTATCTTATGCTTTCTCAATATCTCCTGGGCTTGCCCAAGCGTGGTTCCCACAGGTGCGGTGATCAGATTCTCCGCTGTCATAACATTGGCTATAGGTTGATCGAAATTGGTTTCAAATCTCACGTCCCTGTTGGTTATTATGCCTACAAGCTTACCATTTTCATCTACAATCGGCACGCCTGATATACGGTATTTTTCCATAAGAGCCATGGCATCATACACCTTATGTTTCGGCGACAGATAAAACGGATCAACTATAACGCCGTGCTCTGATCGTTTTACCTTGTCCACCTCCATGGCTTGCTCCTCTATAGACATATTCTTATGGATGATGCCTATACCGCCTTCACGCGCTATGGCTATGGCAAGTTTTGCATTCGTAACCGTATCCATCGCAGCGCTCAGAACTGGTACGTTCAGCTTTATTGTTGCGGTTATATAAGTGGATATATCTACTTCTTTCGGTATAACATCGGATTTAGCCGGCAACAACAATACATCATCGAAGGTTAAGCCTTCTTTCGCAAATTTATCATCTATGATAATCACGACCTTCTGTTCATTATTTTAACGATAAGTTTAACAGAAAGATAATGGCATGTCAAGTTATGAATGATCGCTGCAGCATATACTCGTGTCATTCCTGACAGCGCTGTTCAACTTCATTTTTTGCGCCGCCGAGGCTGTAAAATTCGTTTATGATCAACGAAGCAGCCGATACGATGTCAATATCCTCCGGCAAAGATGATATATAGATCTTTTTATCGCGTATGCCTCTTGTAATAGATGCTGCGTTTACGATATCCCTGATGTTCGCAATCAATATTTCCGGTTTATACCTGATATAGCCTGTTAAAACCACAGCTTCCAATTCAAGTAAGTTCAGCACATTTACTATACCTGCGGCTAAATAAGCGGATTCCCTCTCTATGACGCTTTTGCAAAAGGGATCCCCATCAATGGCTCGATCAACGACAGCCTCCCATGTGCTTATATTTTTGCAAACACGAGATACATCTTTCAGCACGGCCGGTATGGAGGCATATGTTTCCAAACAGCCTTTATTGCCGCAATTACAGCGTCTCCCGTTGATATCTATGGATATATGCCCTACCTCGCCGCCGAATCCGCCTACGCCTTTATATAGTTTATCATCGATTATGATACCCGCACCTATGCCCGTATCCACCACCATGAGCATAAAGCTGCCAAAGTCCTTTCCTATACCGTAATCTTTTTCGGCCAATGCCAGTGCAGAAGAATTATTTTCAAGGGAAACCTTCATATTGGTCTTTTCTCTCAGCCGCTCTGAAATCTTAATGCCTTTCCATATATCGAAGTTGGGCGGATCGAGTATAATACCGGCAGCGCTGTCGAGCGGGCCGGGTGCGCTGATACCAACACCCAAAATCCTATCGCGGTCAATACCAGTTTCTGCTATACAGCTTTCTGTTTCTGCCGCTATGATCGTCAAAGCATCATCAGCGCTGCTGATGTGTGAAATATCTATTTGCTTTCTTATCACCACGCCGCCCTTTAAGTTTACTATCCCCAATGAACAGCCGGCACGGGATAAATAAAGCCCGAAGGCATAATAGCGATCCTCATTTATATCGAGCATGACCGGTTTTCTGCCGTAATCAGCCTCGCCGATTTCCCTTTCAATAACAATGCCCTCTTGCTTCAACTCGTCTATTATATTTGTCACAGCCGCGCGCGTAAGGCCGGTTTGCCGTGCAAGTTCTGCTCTGAAAATTTTTTGTTTGCGTATAATGTTCAAAATCCGCCGTCTGTTGCTCATCTTCATATATTGAGAATTGCGCGCCGCATTTTTCATGTATTCAACCCCACACGCGACTTTATTTCTTTGATAGTAGCCGTGCCTGTCATGCCTATTTTCTTGACAGTAATGCTTGAGGCTATATTTGCTACAGCGGCAGCTTCATATCCCTCGGCTCCTAAAGCCAAAGCGCATGAGAAAGCGGAGAGAAAGGTATCTCCAGCACCGCATGTGTCTATCGGAGGTTCTATCTCAGGCGAAGGTATATAATAAGCCTCACCGCCTTCGACATATACACACCCTCTCGGCCCCAACGTCATACATACCGGTGAATGATTTCTCTTTGAGAGCGCCGACGCTATGCCCGCAAGCTCATCGATGCCCGCACCTTTCGGGTCTTTGTCGCTGTCCATAGCCCTATAAGCCTCCACATCATTGGGCTTCAATATCACGTTCTTGTACAGGCCGATCCTGTCCCTGCTGTCTACGATTATTTTCACACCTTGTGATGAAAGTTGCATTATCTTATCCCTTATAGCCGGCGTAATGCACCCGAATCTCATTTGATCGATCACACACAGCATATCCGAATCCGCGGCTATGCGTTCTATCTCATTCGTCAACCTTTTTTCATCGGCTTCGGCTAACGGACTGAAATTTTCAAAGTCGATTCTCGGGTCCTCATACTCCACATCGGATATACCCCTTCTCAAGGGTTTGCAGTAGGCATTGGTAAAACGATCCGCGCATTTTATAACCCCTGCCGCATCTATGCTCCTCTTTTTAAGTTCCTTAAAAAGAACATCGCCCCTCCAGTCATCGCCTATAATCCCAATCATACAGACTTTTGAAGGGTTTAAGGCAGCCACATTCGCGGCCACGTTACCAGCGCCTCCCGGCGACATCCATTCCTGTATCACCGGCAAGGGGAAATGCGGTGTTTCTCTTGAAAGCTCGCTTTTGGTCATATCCGCTCTCCAATATACATCGAGAGCAATATCGCCTACAATCGCCACTTTCAGCGTACCTATGCCGTCCAATATATCCTCCGCGCGCTTGCGATCGATGCCCCCTATAATTTTATAGGTAGTCCTTGACACCGTGTTCCACCTCCGGCAATTTCTCTGTCAGCCTTTTATACAGATTGGGTATGGTCTGCTTATGGTCACCGCAGAAATGCCAGCCTTTGCCGCCCATGCTGTTCGGCCGATTGACGATGTTTTTGCGCGGCCGATAATAATAATGCGGGTCATCATATCCTATCTTCGCCCGATAATCTCCCAGATCAATAAGGTCAAAATTTGCGGTTGTTATATGGTATGTCGGATATCCCAGATTTCTTGCAATGGATAATGCCTTCAGAAACACCTCGGCCCCTATGACCGCCGAACCGAAGTTCAAGAATACCCCTTCATCCATCCGAGAAACGGAGTAACAGTATTTATGGAAATCGATGCCGCTGGCTTTACCTATCGCCCCAAAATCCACTATGGGATGCTGATGAATAATATCGGTACCCAAAGCTATATGATATGTAGCCGGAACATCGTTTTTATAAGCCTGGTAAAATATGCAGTCTTCCTTGTACGGAAACCTTTCGGGATGTTTATCAATATATACCGCCAGGCTCTCGCCATAACCAAGGCTCTCTGCGGCGCCCTGCTGTATGGCCTCGTTCATCCATCTGCCCGTCTCCTCCCACATGCCGAAGGAACCGTCCTCTATAGCTGTGGGTACATCTTCCGAGGTACCTCCGTTGAAAGCCAGCTCAAAGTCATGTATACTACACGCCCCATTGCCGGATATATGTGTGATAAGTCCTCTTTTTATGAGCTCTATGACATACCGCGATAAACCGTTTTTGATCACATGCGCTCCCATCGACCATATCACGGCTCTGCCATTTTGCCTTGCTTTAACCATTCTGTCTATCAATTCGTCAAATCCGTTCTGGTCCCAATCGGGTATCGGATCTCTGCTCGGCACAGCCATATTATCTATGGTTACAAGGTTCTTCCTCCGGCTTACTGGATATGTCTTGATATTGGAAAAATCTAATTGGCCGGGTATCTTTACGTTTTTATCCTCCATTTGTTCACTCCTCCAATCCGAGCCATTTTAAAAGCTCATCGGTTTTTTCGAAATCTCCTATTATGGCATGGGCTCCTGCCTTGATGAGTCTTTGTCTTTTTGTCGGGTTTATACCACAACGCTTCTCTTCATCGCTCGCCACGCCTATGGCAATAGTTCCTGCTTGTCTGCCTAATGCGATCTCCACTTTGCCGTCCCCAAAGACCATAACCTCCGGTCCTTTTAATCCATAATCATTTATCAACCTTTTCAATACCGCCTCTTTTGAGCAATCCGCTCTGCCTGCCGGCGCACCGGCTATTTCCTTGAAATACCCATCCACGCCCAGGATATGCGCTTCATTGACCACATCAGCATTATCGGTACCGCTGGCCGCATAGATATCTATACCGCGTTCGTCAAGTGCCTTCAAAAATTTCATACTACCTTTGATCAAATAATCCTCCGCCGATTTTTCTTCCGAAAGTATTTTGGTTATCCTCTTTTTAACGTGTTCCATCAACCTTCGGTTATATTCGGCTTTATACTGCCATGGATCTTCAGGGGCATGAGGATTTCTTCCATATTTTTTTACGGCATCGACAAGCCATTGCATTTGAAAAATGGTCTGAATACCGGTCGAGGCATCGATATATTCTCTAACCTCTTCTACAATATCTTCATCAACCGTTGTGCCTCCCGCTATCATTTCTGTCATAAATGGTTCCATTATGCTTTCCCAGCCATGTCTGAGCGTAGATATGGTACCGTCAAAATCAAAAAGAGCCGCTCTAGCCCTCGGCCTGTCTTTGGGTAATTCTAATATAATCTCCATAATTCCACTTCTCAAATATCCTCTCTCTGAAATATTCCCCTACAATTGATGTTATAAGTATATAATGGGCATGAATATTTGTCAACTCATTTAACAAAATGGTGCTAAAAATTACCCGCTATATGAAGTAGAACAAATATTAATCCCTCAAAAATGCAGCTTTAATACCACGCCGGCCATAGGAGGAACCTTTACCGTTAAATGGTAATCTTGATTATGCCACTTGCCTTCCTCGGCATAAAGCGTCTGACCCATCACCTGCCCCGAACCGCCGAAGCCGATGTCGTCGGTATTGAGTATCTCCTCATATGCGCCCGGATACGGCACACCTATCTTATAATCATAATATACTATAGGCGTAAAATTGCATAATACCACCAACGTATCTGACGGGTCGTCGGTTTTGCGCATATATACAAATATGCTCTGCTCGGTGTTGTTTGGGTCTATCCATTCAAAACCTTCGGCATAATAATCGAGTTGCCATAACGCCGGATTCTTCAAATAGAAATGGTTTAGCGTCCTAAAAAAATCATGTGTTTTTTTATGCATATCGAAACGCTCTATAAGAAACCATTCGAGCTGCTCATAAAAGCGCCACTCGATAAACTGCGCGAATTCGCAACCCATAAAGACGGTCTTTTTGCCCGGATGGGTATACATATAAAGCATGTAAACGCGAAGGCCTGCGAATTTGTTCCAGTGATCGCCCCACATCTTATCTACCAGCGACTTTTTGCCGTGCACCACCTCGTCGTGCGATATGGGCAATATAAAGTTCTCCGAATAATGATACATCATGGAAAATGTCATCAGGCTATGATAATACTTGCGGTATATAGGATCCATGGTTATATACCTCAATGTATCATTCATCCAACCCATATTCCATTTAAAATTAAAGCCCAGGCCGCCTACATACACAGGCTTGCTTACCATGGGCCACGTTGTTGACTCCTCGGCTATCATTATGATATTGGGGTATTCTTTAAACAGCACCTCATTCAGCTGATGCAAGAATCCGATGGCTTCGAGATTTTCCCGACCGCCGTATATATTCGGAACCCACTGCCCGTCCTGTTTGCCATAGTCAAGGTAAAGCATGTTGGCTACCGCATCCACTCTAAAGCCGTCTATATGGAACTCTTTAAGCCAATAGAAAGCATTGGATATGAGAAAGCTTTTGACCTCAGGCCGCCCGAGGTCAAAATTAGCCGCTCCCCATCCCTCGGTTTCTGCCTTCCTCGGATCCTGGTATTCGTATAAAGGCGTGCCATCGTAACGGTATAAGCCATGAGCATCCTTGCAGAAATGGCCGGGTACCCAGTCCAGTATAACCCCTATACCGTTTTCATGGCATGCATTTATAAAACGCTTGAATTCATCTATCGTACCATATCGGCTGGTTACGGCGTAGTAGCCTGTTATGAGGTATCCCCATGATGCGTCCAGCGGATGCTCCATTAAAGGCATAAGCTCTATATGCGTATAACCCATATCTTTTGCATATTTCGGTAATAAATCTGCCAATTCGGCATACGTCATAAATTCGCCATTTTCTCTGCGCCGCCATGATCCCATATGTACTTCATATATATTTAACGGGCTTTTGTATAAATCTGTTTGTGCCCTTTTATTGAGCCAGTCATCATCATTCCATGAATACGGCGTCGGATTTGCCACCACCGACGCCGTATTCGGGCGTTTTTCAGCATAAAAGGCATATGGGTCGGATTTAAGCAGTCTTTTCCCATCGGATGATATTATCTCATATTTATATATATTCCCTTCGTTTATACCGGATATAAACGCACTCCACAAGCCGCCGTCCGATACTCGTTCCAAAGCATGCATCTGGCCGCTGTGCCAATCGTTAAAATCGCCAACCACGCTGACCGACTGGGCATTGGGAGCCCATGTGGTGAATCGGACGCCACTTTGTCCACCTTCTTGGCTTATATGGGCTCCCATGAACTCATAACATTCATAATGCTGTCCGGCATGAAAGCGCTTCATATCGCTTTTCTTTATAGTATTTCTTGCCATGTTTATACCTCTCTGACCAATTCGCGTTTCTTTGCCACTACAAAAGGCATATCCTTATCGCCTTTGAGTTCTTTGCCAGGTTCTATGTCAACATATTTATCGGCTATTATATTGGTGAGTTTACATCCGTCGCCGATCGTAGCGCCCTGAAATATTATACAATTATTGACCACAGCACCTTTGCCTATATGCACCTTCCTGAATAATATACTGTTTTTTACGGTACCCTCTATGATAGAACCGTTGCCTATAATGGAATTTTTTACTGCATTTCCTTCAAGATACTTGGCGGGTACTTCAGTGGTGGTCTTGGTATAAATAGGCCTTTCATCCAAAAACAACTGCTTGTATATGCGCGGGTTTAACATCTCCATACTGGCCTTATAGTAAGCCTGCAGCGAATTTATACACCTGAGGTATCCTTTATATTCAAAAGCCCTTACCTTATAGCGGTCCAAAGAACTATATATGGCATTCTTTATTTTCCTGAAACGCCCGCTGGTCACGCATTCGGTAAGCAGATCTATAAAGATGGTTTTCTTCATCAAATACATTTCCATGCAGATGTCCGCTTCATTATCCTTGCCGATGTTTCTGCCCGCACCTTCAACGCGCCCATCCTCATCTATATCAAGCGTTTCACACAGAAAGAAATTATCCTGAGCGTCATCGACGTGCTTATACACTATCGTTATATCGTCGCCCGATCGCTTATGAAAATCCATCACTTCATTGAAATCTATATTGCACACCATATACGACGATGTCAGCAGAAGATACTCTTGAGCCGAGCGCTCGAAATACTCTATGTTATTGGCAAAGCTATACACATCATCGACGCGCGGCTCCAGCGTGCTGAAATTGAATACGCGTATGCCCTCCACCCTGCGGTTTAAATCCCACGGCCGGCCATCACCGATATGATCGGTCAGTGAACGGCACTGCATCTTGGAAAATATGCCGACATTCTCCACGCCGGCATTGCTCAGACTCGATAATATAAAATCTATAACCCTGTACCTGCCGGCTATAGGAATCGAAGCCAACAGCCTGTTCCGTGTAAGTTCCTGTATCATGTCCTCATTCTCGTCCAGATTTATAACGCCCATGCACTTTTTCAACATGCTCAGTCCTCCTTCCTAATTAGCCACCATGCCGGCCTTTACCTCTTCATAAAGGCCTATGGAGGTAACATTCCTGCCATCGCCGACCACGCTGTTCTTCCGTATTATAGCATTACTCCCTATTATCGCCTTATTTATTATAGCGTTTTCACCTATATATACGTCGGGCATTATAACCGAATCTATTATCTTAGCATTTCTTTCCACTTTCACGTTCGTAGATAACACCGAATGTATAACCTCGCCGTGTATCTCGCATCCATCAACCACTATGGAATCCTGGACTTTAGCGGCGTTTCCTATATACTGAGCCGGCCTGGCTTGCGCCAACGAATAGACGCGCCATGTAGGGTCACCTATATCAAGATCATCATTTTCATCTAAAAGATCCATATTAGCCTCCCAAAGGCTTTCCACTGTGCCCACGTCTTTCCAGTAACCCTTAAACGGATAAGCATACAGTTTCTCACCGCGCTCCAGGATGGCCGGTATAACATTTTTGCCGAAGTCATGAACGGATTCAGGCTTGTTAGCATCTTCTATCAGGGCTTCTCTGAGCAATTGCCAGTCGAATACATATATGCCCATAGACGCTTTGGTGCTCTTGGGGTGTCGGGGCTTTTCTTCAAATTCATATATGGAAAGGTCGTCATTGGTATTCATTATACCGAATCTCGGGGCTTCGTTAATAGGAACATCGGTAACAGCTATAGTGCACCGCGCTCCTTTATCTTTATGAAATGCTACCATCTTATTATAGTCCATCTTATAGATATGGTCTCCCGATAAAACCAGCACCAGATTCGGCTCATACGCATCTATAAAGGGAATATTCTGATATACGGCATCGGCTGTACCCTGATACCAATTGGCCCCCGATGCTTTTTGATGCGGCGGCAATATGAATACCCCTCCATTTAGCCTGTCCAAATCCCATGGACTGCCTACCCCTATGTGTGTGTGGAGCTCCATGGGCATATATTGGGTCAGTACGCCCACAGTGTATATGCCGGAATTTGAGCAGTTGCTCAGTGTAAAATCAATTATCCTGTACCTGCCGCCAAAAGGCACGGCCGGTTTAGCCAGATTCTGGGTTAGAACGCCCAGCCTTGAACCCTGACCGCCGGCCAATATCATCGCTACTACTTCCCTTTTTCTCATATAACACACACCCCTTTACATGAATATTTTAAAATCCAATGCGTTTACATCTATGCTTATCCCTTGTGCAGGAACGTCTACAGATACGGCTCTGTCAGCATTCCTGTTTATAAACACAAAGGCTTTGCTCCCTTTATATGACCTTTCATAGCACAGCACATCTCTGGCGGATGGATGGAATTTAAAATCCCCTTTATTAAATATATCGGTATTTCTTAAATCGGACATTTGCCTGTAAAAGGCTAAGATATCATCGTTCTCTTTGCCCCATGGATATGTCCTCCTGTTATCCGGATCAGTGCCTCCCTTGATGCCGACTTCGTCGCCATAGTATATAAGCGGCACGCCGGGAAAGGTCATCTGTATAACCGCGGCCAGTCTGGCATACATATACGCGTTTTCTCCCCTGTCTTCGAAAACAGTGAGTATCCTTTCGGTATCGTGCGTTCCCAGCACATTCAATGCCGCATAAAAGACCTCGCGCGGATAATTTTCGTACAAGCTCATCATGCGCCTTGCAAATTCCGCCGATCCCATATCGCCTCTTAAAAAGCCTATAACCGAATCCCTGAACGGATAATTGGTCACCGAATCTAATTCGTTTCCAAAAAGGTATTTCCGCCTTGTGGAGTAACTGACCTTATTCGAGGCATCTTCCCATACCTCGCCTATGAGCACGCTGTCTTTATTCGCTTGTTTCATTTCAGCCTTAAAGGCTTCTATAAATTCATCGGGCAGTTCATCCGCCACATCCAGCCTCCAGCCGTACGCACCGGCATTCATCCAATGTTTTAATACCGAGTCAGCATCATATATTATAAAATTCTGGTAACTGGGGGCAAGTTCATTAACATTTGGAAGATTTTTTACGTTCCACCAACATTCATACTCATAAGGGTATTGCGTAAACCGGTACCAGCTATAATAAGGAGATTCTTCGGACTGATACGCCCCGATGCTGTCATATCGTCCGAATTTATTGAAATATATGCTGTCGGCTCCGGTGTGGCTGAACACGCCGTCCAATATTATTCTTATGCCCCTCTTGCCCGCTTCTATGCATAATCTTTTGAACAAGCCTTCGTCACCGTACATAGGGTCTATTTTTTTATAGTCCCCCGTATCGTACTTATGATTGCTGCCGGCCTCAAAAATAGGATTCAGGTATATGGCCGTAACATTTAACGATTTAAGATAATCCAGTTTTGCTATAACACCCTTAAGATTACCGCCGAAGAACTCCCAGCGTTCTATATCATCCTCTTTGTTTCTTATATACATCGGGTCATCGTCCCAGCGCCCATATATAAAACTGTTTTGTTTGGGATTGGATACTTTGCCATCCTCATTGCCGTTCAAAAACCTGTCGACGAATATCTGATAGACTATACCCTCCTT
>NZ_JAIHAU010000012.1 GCF_020054945.1 Mahella sp. | reverse complement strand
ACCTGTTTGATAACTATCCTATCACCCAATGGTTTTAAAGCCATTTTAAGTACCTCCTCTA
This sequence comes from Mahella sp., assembly GCF_020054945.1. GTDB lineage: Bacteria > Bacillota > Clostridia > Mahellales > Mahellaceae > Mahella. The sequence goes on along the minus strand of NZ_JAIHAU010000012.1, from coordinate 50,934 downwards.
TCTAAATTTATTATGTAATACTATTGTTAGCACTCATTGGTGTCGAGTGCTAATTACATTTAATATATTATAAAATGCTCCGCTAATAATCAAATGCCTTATACGGGTGAAAATAGCCGTATAAGACTAAAAATATGATATAGCTCATGATATCTCCTTATATCTCGAATTATCAGCTATTTTCTCTTATATAGTAAAAAAGGTACTGCTGGGCTATACCGGCCAATCGGCCAAAACGCTGATACGCCCACTTTTTTATATCCTTAAGCGAGGCGTTGGGCAGATAAAGCTGCTCCACAACGCGTTTTATCCATACGTCTACGGGAAAAGCCTCTCCTTTGCCCATGCCGAAAAGTAAAACGCAATCGGCCACTTTAGGCCCCACACCCGGCAATTTCATAAGAGCGCGATGCGCCTCATCGTATTCCATCCCCTCGATAGCCTTGAGATCAATTTCACCGGCGGCTATGATCCTTGCAGTTTCCACTATATACGGAGCCCTGTAGCCGCAACGGCACTCGTATATATTATCCGGCGTATGCACAGCAAGTTCATTTGGAGACGGAAAATCATAATAAAGGCTCCCTTTATACTCCAGGGGTTTTCCATACCTCATCGACAATTGTTCTATTATGCCTTTTATACGCGGAATGCGGTTATTAGCCGATATAATAAATGATATTAGACATTCCCACGGATCCTGGCGCAACAGTCTCATACCATAACCGAATCCCATTGCCTTGTCCAGAATAGGATCACCGGCTAAGCTATGCTTTATGCCTTCATAATCGGTATCCAGATCAAAATATCGGCGCCACACTCGCTCAAATTCTTCCATTGTGCACGGATGAAGCACCACGTTTTGCCCATGCTGGCATATTTCCAACACATGCCCCATGGCTACGCCTATATAGCTTCCCTCGCCCGAAGCATTCCAACGAAAGCACTGGCCGGATTCAAATATATGTTCAAGATAAAAGTGCCGGACATTGTCCAGCACTATAGTATCATCATCAGCTCGGGTTACGGTCACTTCTTGCCCCCCAGATATTCATGTATGGCTGCCGCGGCTTTTTTGCCGGCTCCCATGGCCAATATAACTGTGGCGGCACCGGTTACGGCATCGCCGCCGGCATATACCCCAGGGCGGCTTGTGGCACCGGTTGCCTCATCGGCTATTATGCCTCCCCACGGCTGTATATCCAGCCCATGTGTGGTAGACGCTATCAAAGGATTGGGCGTTGTGCCAAGAGCCATTATGACGGCATCCACTTCCATGATGAATTCCGATCCCTTTACCGGCATCGGACGTCGGCGGCCGGATGCATCGGGTTCACCCAATTCCATCTTTATGCATTCCATACCTGTGACCCTGCCGTTTTCGCCTATTATACGAATAGGGTTGGTCAAAAGATCGAATATGATACCTTCCTCTTTGGCATGATGGACCTCTTCCGCACGGGCCGGCATCTCGGCCTCAGAACGTCTATACACTATATGGACCTCATCGGCGCCCAAACGCAATGCGCAACGGGCGGCATCCATGGCCACATTGCCACCGCCTACCACAGCTACCTTGTGCGCTTTCTTTATAGGGGTATCTGCTTTAGGAAAGAGGTATGCCTTCATCAGGTTTACGCGCGTAAGGTATTCATTGGCGGAATATACGCCGTTTAAGCTTTCTCCGGGTATATCCATAAATTTGGGTAATCCCGCTCCTGTACCTATAAATACCGCCTGGTAGCCGTCGTCGAACAGATCGTCTATAGTAAGCGTATTGCCCGCTATAACATTGGTCACAAAATTCACTCCCAAGCGCTTCAGGGATTCTATCTCTTGCTTGACCAGAGCCTTGGGCAGACGAAATTCCGGTATGCCATAGACCAATACGCCACCGAGTTCATGGAAACTTTCAAATACAGTAACGTCATAACCCAGTTTAGCCAGATCGGCTGCTGCCGTAAGCCCAGCCGGGCCGCTGCCTATGACAGCCACTTTTTTGTCTGTTTTGATTGGCTGCTCGGGAGCCGGTATACCTCTCTCCATCTGATAGTCGGCCGCGAATCTCTCCAATCGACCTATAGCCACGCTTTGGCCTTTACGATTCAGGACGCATTGGGCCTCGCACTGTTCTTCCTGGGGACATACCCTGCCACATACGGCCGGAAGATTGTTGGTCTCCTTTATCTTTTGAGCGGCATCTTCGAAACGTCCTTCAGTAATCAATTTTATAAATTGGGGTATCTGAACATGAACCGGACAGCCGTCGACGCAAAGCGGGCGCTTGCATTGTATGCACCGCTGTGCCTCCTTCATAGCCTCATCCGGTGAATATCCCAGCGCCACCTCATCAAAGTTGCGGCGCCTCTGCGCCGGGTCTTGCTCGCGCATAGGCGTGCGTTCGAGTTTTAATGGCATTGGCACTGTCCTCCTTCTTCCAACGTAAGCAATGCCAGTCTCTCCTCATCTTTATAAAAAGCCTGGCGCCTCATGGCCTCATCGAAATCCACAAGGTGACCGTCAAAGTCTGGCCCATCGACACAGGCGTGTTTCACCTCATCGCCCACTTTGACGCGACAAGCCCCGCACATCCCGGTACCATCCATCATAATAGGATTCATGCTGACTATGGTGGGTATATCATATTGTTTGGTAATGCCGGATACTACCTTCATCATAATGAGCGGCCCTATAGCTATGACTCTATCATAGGTTTGCCCGTCCTCTTCCACAAGCTTTTTTAATACATCGCTGACAAAGCCATGGTATCCGACCGATCCGTCATCGGTAGCTATATAAATATTGCGGCAAAATGGCTTTATTTCTTCAGTCAGTATAAGATAATCCTTGCTCTTGGCTCCAAGAATAACATCCACATCTATCCCCATTTCATGCATTCTGCGCACCTGAGGATACAAAGGAGCAGCCCCTACTCCTCCGCCTATAGCCAGCACGGTTTTTAAACCGTCGAATTCGGAAGGTTTCCCAAGAGGTCCTGCAAAATCCTGTATATACTGCCCTTCCTCCAAAGCCGCCAGCAATTTTGTGGTTTTACCTATTTCCTGAAATACTATAGTAATAGTACCCTTATCCCTATCATAATCCGCTATGGTTAGCGGTATGCGCTCGCCCATATCGTATACGCGCAGTATTATGAATTGGCCGGGCTGCGCTTTCCGCGCTACAAGCGGAGCCTCCACCTCCATAAGGTACACCGACGGTGCGAGTTTTTCCTTCCTCAATATTTTATACACTGCAATCTCCTTCCCAATATACTATATAGCCACGCTGCGGGCCGAAATATTGACCTGCAGCACATTTAAACCGGTCAGGTATTCCACATCTTTGTTTATGCGTCTTTGGGTCTCTTGCAATATCGCACGCATATCGAAACCATATTCCATGGCCACGTCTACATTGATGATCACGCCCTCGCCATTTATATCCACTGCGGCATTGAGTACATTCTTTATACCCGGTATATTCGTGCAATTGTATACCGCTATATCGGCTACGGCTTTATCCGATATGGTATATCGTCCTCTATAGCTATATGTTGGCCTGACGATGGTTTTTTCGGTTATATGCGGCCGTCTGCCTCTGAATATAAGGCTCTTGACGCTATCGATAAAATAACCCGAAAAGTCCTTTTTTACCTCAAAAGTCGGAACCGGTATAACGTGCTTTCCTTCTTCCGTGCGTATTCTCCTCGCCGTATATATCTCCGTAGGCGATGATATATCGCCTATATATATCATTTCCTGTATAGACGGCAATTCAAGGTTGTGCTCTATTCGTTTCACCATTTCCTCCGATGTACCCAGTATCAATATGCCGTTCGGTTTGTAGGCGTCTATAGCGGCCTTAACCTCCGCGGCATGTTCCGGGTCCATAAATACCGCCCGCCTCACAGCCGCTATCTTAGTAGGCTCCTTTTTAGCCGACGAACCAGCTATTATTTTATTGCTCTGTATGAGCAAACCGTCATCTATAATATAATCTATATTTTTTTGCCCCGCCACACTGACCGCTTTATAGCTCTTTCCGGTACCACTAGGGCCTATCAGCGCATATACCTTCATTAATTGTGCCTCCATTTTATTTTAACACCAACATGCATGTCATTACAATAGTACCCGACAAATCCATAAAATCAACGGTCAGCATCTCTATGCTTACCCACATTGGCCATTGTCTCAGCGTAATATTTCAATTTATTATAGACCATGGCGTTTATAGTACCATCGGGATAGCTGCCGTCAGCTTGCTTTTGGCCGGCCGGTATGCCAGTGAGCAGTTCTATGCCCTCGTCTATGCTGCTTATGGCATATATGTGAAACAGGCCGTTTTTTACCGCCTCTATAATATCATCTTTGAGCGTAAGATTTTTGACGTTCTGCGCAGGTATAATAACGCCCTGTCGTCCAGTCAGCCCTCTTTTACGGCAAATATCGAAGAAGCCTTCTATCTTCATTGAGATACCGCCCACCGGTTGTATCTCGCCTTTTTGATTTACAGAGCCCGTAACCGCCAACCCCTGATATATAGGCACTCCGGCCAAACTTGATAATATGGCATATAACTCGGTGCTAGAGGCGCTGTCGCCGTCAATGCCGCTGTACAACTGCTCGAAACACAGGTTGGCCGTAAGCGCCAACGGTATATCCTGCGCATATTTTTCGCCTATATAACCGCTTAATATGAGCACGCCCTTGCTGTGCGACGTACCGCTCATCTCAATCTCGCGCTCTATATTTACTATACCGCTTTCTCCCATATACGTGGTAGCCGTTATACGCGAAGGCTTGCCGAATTCATAATCGCTTACATTTAATATGGACAAACCGTTTATCTGCCCTATTCTCCAGCCATCCACATCGATCATTATGGTACCGTCAACCATTGCCTCATCGATCCGCTCGTCATAGCGGTTTGATCTGTACTCTTTTTGTTCTATGGCCTTATCCACATACCGCGCATCCACTATATTGCTACCATCTATTTCCGCCCATGTGCCAGCTTCTGCTAATATTTCTACGATATCGTTGAACCGTGTGGACAATTTGGTTTGATCCTCCACCAATCGCGAGGCATATTCTATTACTCTTGCCACGCCGCTTCGATCAAACGGTTTTATTTTCTCCCTGCTGCAAAAGGAACTGATGAATTGTGCCAGTTTATACTCGTTCTCGGGAGTGCGGTCCATCTCGTCATCGAAATCAGCCTTTATTTTAAACAGTTTGGCAAAATCCTCGTCGAACTCATAAAGCGTTTCATATATATAATTGCTGCCTATCAAAATGACTTTTACGTCTATCGGTATAGGCTGCGGCTTTATAGAAACAGCCGGCGAAAGCGAACCCCTGTCATTGCTCTCTATAGTCAGCGCCCGCATTTTAAGCACACGCTTAAGCGCCTCCCATGCCTCCCAATTAGCGAGCAAATCTTTGGCCTGCAGTATTATATAACCTCCATTGGCCTTGAGCAATGATCCCGCCTTTATCATGGAGAAATCGGTGCTGAATGAACCGAATTCATTCTCATACTCTATCTGGCCTATAAGGTTGCCCTGCGTAGGATTAAATTCCACTACAACAGGAGCTCCCATAGAGTCGGTATTATCTACCAGCACATTTACCTTGTATTTATCCGTATCGAGGCCGCTGCGTTTGTTGTATAAAAATCCTAGCGGCAAAGCTTCATCATCGCCGTCATCTTGCTCCTTAAAGTCATCTATATTGAGCAATATGTCATTCTTCACAGCCTCGAGGTAGCTTACAACCTTTGGATAATCCGCATACTTTTGCTTAAAACCGTCTATGTGCATCCCCACCGCCAACAAAGCTATGCGGTTGTCCAATTCGCTCGTTTTAGCTCTGGCTTCTTTTTCCAGATTCCTTACCTTGCGCATTATCTCCATGGCCTTCACCTGGATTTGACTGGATTTTTCATTGAGTCGGCGTTTTGTCTCCTCGTCCAGCTTATTATAATCATCCTCTTCTACGACATTGCCGTCTATTATAGGTGCAAAATATATGCTTGAACCGGAAGTTTTAACCTGAAAATCCTGCTCGGCTGCCTGCTGATCGAGTTGCATGAGCAATTCGTTTTTTTGGTCCTGAAGCTGCTTAAATATGGAATTGCTCTCTTTTTCGTATTCATCACCAGAAAAGAGCTTGGGGATCTCCTCTTCCAATATATTGATCAATTCTTCCATATCGTTGCGAAACATCCTGCCCATACCGGCCGGAAGATTCAATGCCAATGGTTTCTCGGGATCATCGAAATTATATACATAGCACCAATCATCCGGCACATCTTGTTGGCTCGCTATTTTCTCCGCATACCATTGAGCATAACTCGTTTTTCCTGTTCCGCTAAGACCGCTCATATATATATTATAGCCGCGGATTTTTATTTTAAGGCCGAATTCCATGGCTTTAACAGCCCTATCCTGCCCTATTATGCCATCCAGCGGCTCTATTTCTTCAGTAGTATCAAAGTTAAAGGCATTTGGATCACATTCTTTTTTCAACTGTCTGTACGTCAATTCTTCCATCAGTTCAACCCTCCTTCAAAAAAGTTATATGCTAGAATTATACCACAACTATAAGAGCGGTGTATATCGATTGTTATTTTTTTTATATTTATCGCTCAAGTAAGCCTTAATAGCTTGGCTAAGCCTTTTTATGCCTATATCTATTTGTTCCTCATCGGTTGATGCAAAGCTTATCTTTAAATACCTCGACTTATCGGCCCGGGGGTAAAATGCCGAACCCGGCGCAAATATAACGCCGGCATCCACGGCATATCCGTATAACTTGCGGTCACAACAGCCTTCAGGCAGTAAAAGCCATATATGCAGGCCGCCGGACGGCACATAATACTTTATCTGTTTAGGCATATATCGATCAAGGGCTTGCAGCATATGCTCGTAACGTCTTTTATATTCGCCGTATATAATATTTATATGCTCGTACCACAGGCCCCGATTTAGATAAAGTTCCAACACGCGCTGCATAAGGCCTGACGTGGATATATCCGATGCGTGTTTCGCATCCAATACCCTATGATAAATATCATCGCGGCGTGGTAGCACCATAAAACCGAGGCGCAGCCCAGGCATAAGAATTTTAGAAAAGCTTTTTATATATATGACGCGCTGATCATCATCCATCGACTTTAGCAGCGGCTGCTTATTTCCGGAGAAGTTAAGCTCGCTCAAGTAATCATCCTCTACTATAAGAATATCATAGCGCCGTGCTATATTCAGGAGCTGTTTGCGTTTCTGCAGAGAATACGATACACCTGTAGGATTATGAAAATCGGTCATCACATATATAAGGCGCGGGTTGTCCTCCCTGACACGTCTTTCCAATATCCTGATGTCCAGTCCGTCCTCATTCATAGGTACTTCGGCTATACGCACGTTGCGCGAACGAAACGCAGCTATGGCACCTGTATAACTTGGACTTTCCATAACAACAGTATCGCCAAAGTCCAACAACGCTTTGGACAATATATCTATGCCCTGCTGAGCCCCCGAAATAACCTGTATATCATCCTGATGCGCTTCTATATCGACAGTAGCAGCGTATTCAACCAGAGCGGCACGCAACGGTGGATATCCACGGCTATCCTGATACTCGAATGCCATGCCCCCATCGCGCTCCAGCACTTCATTTATCAGCGCCTTGAAATGTTCCACAGGAAACAATTGGGGTGATGGTGTAAAGTTGGCAAAGTCGATTACATCATGGCTCGGCAGCGTATATTCATGCATAGATGCTATAGCGGTATCGGACGATACATAGGTACCGCTGCCGGTTTTTGAAAAAACCATGCCGTCGGTTTCAAGCCTTTTATATGCTTTCACTACGGTAACTGAATTTACGCCGAGCATACCCGCCAACTCCCGTATAGGCGGCAGTTTATGCCCCGGCTGAAGTTTACCGTCCTTTATCATATATTTTAACTGCTCATATAATTGCATGTACAAAGGCTTGCCGCATGACCGTTCGAGTTCTATATCTCCTATAAAATCCGGCATATCACCCCACCCTTTTCTATAAAATATGTTAAACTGCGATTTGAAATAGGACACACTGGAAGTCAGCCGTCGGATGTCAGAGGTCGGATAAGCTGCTCCTTCGAGAAATAGTGGTTAAAGCCGGAAGCAGGCCTTAGAATGTTTCGTTGTACGCTCTGCAAGCGAAGCGAACGTCAGGCGTAGGCTGGGCATGGACGCCCAGCCAGCCAGCACTGAGCATGGATGCGAATTGCTGGCGTTAGCCTGACGAAACGGAGCGAGCAGTTAAGCGTACTAGAAACATTCTCGAGACTGCGAAGGCTTTATACCACTATGTATCGCTGGAAATGCCCGAAGCGAGCTATAGTTTCACTGCACTCGACACATATGATCTGGAGACTAATCAGTTACCAATCTTGGATCTATTTCAAATCGCACATGCCAAAATCCAATATTGACATATGCATGACTTTGTGTCATAATAACACTAAAAATCATACATAATGCAATACAATTGTATCGATACATTATACTACACTATTATGATTTTGTAAAGTCAAAGAAAGGATGATATAAAACCTATGGATAAAGAACGCTATGAATTAAACAAAAACCTCGCCCAAATGCTGAAAGGCGGCGTAATAATGGATGTCACCAACGCCGAGCAGGCACAAATAGCCGAGAAGGCCGGCGCAGTAGCCGTCATGGCTTTGGAAAGGGTACCGGCTGATATACGCAAACAGGGTGGTGTAGCGCGTATGTCCGACCCGAAGATAATAAAGGAGATAAAGCGCGCGGTGAGCATTCCCGTGATGGCTAAGGCCAGAATAGGGCATTTCGTAGAGGCACAGATACTTGAGGCGCTGGGTATCGATTATATCGACGAAAGCGAGGTGTTGACCCCCGCCGATGAGATGTATCATATCAACAAATGGGATTTCAAGATACCTTTCGTATGCGGTGCGCGCAATCTCGGCGAAGCCTTAAGGCGTATCGGCGAAGGGGCCTCCATGATAAGGACTAAGGGCGAAGCCGGCACAGGCAATGTGGTAGAAGCCGTACGCCATATGCGCACGGTCATGGACGAGATAAGAAAACTCCAAAACATGCCCAAAGAAGAGCTGATGTCGGCCGCCAAAGAGATGCAGGCCCCATACGATCTCGTGGTATATGTAGCCGAGCATGGCAGATTGCCGGTGGTCAATTTCGCAGCCGGCGGTGTAGCCACGCCCGCCGACGCGGCACTTATGATGCAGCTCGGAGCCGATGGCGTATTCGTAGGATCCGGCATATTCAAATCGGCTGATCCGGCTAAACGCGCTGAAGCCATTGTCAAAGCGGTAACCTATTATAATGATCCGAAGGTTCTTGCCGAGGTTTCGGAAGATCTGGGCGAGGCTATGCCCGGTCTGGAGATAAGCCAGATAGAGGCCGCACAGCGCATGGCCGAAAGAGGCTGGTAACCATATGCTGCGTATAGGTATACTGGGCCTGCAGGGTTCGGTCATAGAACATACTGTAATGCTCAAACGCCTCGAAGATGTAAAACCGGTACAGGTTAAAACAGCGGACGACCTGGATGTTATAGACGGCTTGATTCTGCCGGGTGGCGAGAGCACGACTATAGGGCGGCTCATCACCGATTATAAACTTAAAGATAGAATTATAGAGCGGGCTCGTGCCGGCATGCCTGTATGGGGTACATGCGCCGGCATGATCCTGTTGGCCAAACATATAATCAACGATGACAATGTCCATCTGGGCCTCATGAATATACATGTTAGGCGCAACGCTTACGGCAGTCAATTGGACAGTTTCAAAACTGTCATGCTTATTCCCGCAGTAGCCGAATACCCGATACCGTTGGTATTTATAAGAGCCCCTTATGTTGAGAAGGCCGATGACGGCGTCGAGGTATTGGCCGAGCTCGACGGCAAGATCATAGCTGTACGGCAAGGCCATCTCCTTGCTACGTCGTTTCATCCCGAACTGACCGACGATCTCAGCTTTCACCGGTATTTTGCCGACATAGTAGCAAAATCTACAGTATAATCATGGACCGAAACTATGGAAACGCTTTATCAAGCCACGCATGGCGCGCATGTTTAAAAAAGCCCATGATGCCGGCAAATATGTAGCCATCCACTCCTGCGGCGACATACATGAGCTTTTTCCCGATCTCATAGAAATAGGGCTGGATGTATACAATACATCCAGCCGAAAACAAGGAACTATCAGGCCCGGCCCTGCTTGTATAAGCTTATCCTTCGTATATGTGCTCATAATATTATATATCATATAAGGCGGCAAAGCCACAGAAGTAACCAGTTTAGAGAATAGATTCGAAGTATCAGTATTAAACCAGCCTTTTCGCGTTAGTACATAACCGACAGCTATCATTATAATGATAGGCAGTATGCTTTGTATAGAATCTAGTATTATCAAATCGCCATCCTCTTCTATTGTTTATCAATAGTGAATATAATGCTATCCTCTGTTATCTCAGTCTTAGTTCCCATATTTTGTGATAATTCAGCAATCTTATTCAATATCTCGTCCTTTTTTGAGCCGGAGGCTATAACAGGATGACCTTTCTCCCGCATATAGACAGGATATGCCTTGGCTGCTGTCCATTTATCATTGGTAAAGTCCATCTCCAATATCATAGATTGCTTATTATTCTCCTTCAATTGATCGAATATGAGATTGCCCAAACTATAAACTATAGGCTTGCCGTTGTATATTTCCACGCCCTGCAGTACATGCGGATGATGCCCAAATATAGCATCTGCCCCGGCATCTATAATGCTGTGGGCCATTTCCTTCTGTTGAGGGGTAGTGTCATTGCTATCCTCTACACCCCAATGCAGAGATACGATTACTATATCGGCCTGCGGCCTTGCCGCTTTTACATCCTCCAGTATCATGTCCATATCGGTAGGCGCGACCCCGGGCCTATCATCGGCGGCGGCAAAGACCTTTTTATATGCATTGCTAAAATATATGTCCGCCATATCGCTATAGGCTAAAAATGCGACTTTTAACCCGTTTTTTTCTATTATGACAGGGCTTCTGGCTTCCGTTATATTTTTGCCGGCCCCTACCCCGTATATGTCCGCCTCATCCAACAAGCGCAATGTATCCAGCAAGGCCGGATCATCGTAATCTAGTATATGGTTATTGGCCAGCGATACTATATCTATACCGGCATATTTTAAGCCATCCAGTACAATCGGATCGGCACGAAATGTTATGCCTTTCCCAGGTAGTTTTTTGCCCGTCGTAGATATAGGACTTTCCATATTGGCAAATGTTATATCGCCGGCTGCCAGTTTATCCTTCACCTCTTCAAACGGGTATTTATAGCCATGCTCTGCCATCTGTATGCCGGCGGCCCTGTTGGCTGACAACATTATATCCCCTGCCACAACAAGTTTCATGTCCTTATCCGGAGGCGGCGGCAAAGGTTCCGGCTCTGGTTGAACGGGCTGCGGTTCAGGTTGCGGCTGCGGCTCGGATTGAGCTTCGGGTCGCTGCGGCGTCGGAGACAGCCACGAACAGCCGGCTGTTATTATAATCATGCTGACGGCTAATACTATGCAAAGTATACGTTTAGGCGGCATATTCTTCTCCTTGCAATCGTTCTGCCATTATTATACCGCATAATTACACTAATTCCAACAGCTCGTCCATATTTTCGGCTGCTTATATTCACCAGATGCATACCGCAGGCTCTGTATGGCCGAGCATACAGAGCCTGTAACCTAGACCGCTATATTATTATATATGATGAGCTTGCTGCCTGCAGTCACGTCGGCTTCATCATCCAATTCATTAAGCGTTTTCAGCCTCTCAATAGTGGTGCTGTAGCGTTTGGCCACAGACCACAGCGTATCGCCCGGCTGTACAAAGTAAATTATTATTCCGGCAGGCTTCTCCGGCGGTTCTTCTGAAACCTGTGCATCCACTATAACCTTTAGCGGCGTTGATCCCCATACAGCTGCATCCAGAACAATCCGGCCGTTTATTTCCACCGAATCGGCTGATATAAGGCTGTAAGCCATGTCTTTCACTAATGTGTCTAGCTTTATCACGCTGTCAGATTTTACACCGTCCATGGTCATAGACGCTTTAAACGGTATCTCCTGAGTAAAACTATTCACAAGTTGTTGGGAATAAGCCGCAGAATACAGGCCTTCTATTTTAACGAACCCTTCTAAATTTATATTGCCGTCCTCCACGCTGCATTCAGATATCAATGCATCGCCTTTGACGGCATAAAGCATATCCGCCTCGGGACCGGCGGATATGCCCGCAATGCCCTTAAACGAGACTTCAGATCGTACGGAACCCAGATATTCCATCGGCTTTATCTCTTTGGTCTCGGTTTTGAGAGCCGCGGTTACGGCATACATGTCACTTATAAATTCCATCTCATCTTTTTCAAAGAGCGATACTTTTAAGTCCAACATGGTTTCCAGATTTATAATGCGCATTTCTCCCAGCGGATTCTCTTTTATATCCACCGATATATCGCTTACTTCCGCTTTGGGCAGACAGTCTAGGCCTACATACGCTCCAAGCACATCTATTGTATGCTCGAATTCAATGTCATCCTCTATATTTTCTATCAGATCATCCTGTTCGTCAGTAACATACAGAGCGAATATATGCAAAATGCCGTTGACATTTACCCTGTTATCCAGTACAGTAAAGTCACTTATCAAGGGCTTTATATTATAATATATCAGTTCCTTTACAGAAGGTTTATCATCCGGAAGCTCCACGCCCTGGCGAAGCAAAGCCTGCGACGAACCGCTGCCTACCACTTTTGTCAAGAACATACCCTGCTTTTGGACTTCTATATCGCTAAGGCCGCTTACGTCTGAAGCAATATCTAATTGGATTTCGTCTATAATATTGGCGTCAATGGCCACTATGGCTTGCACATCCAATTTACGGCCATTTAGCAAAGTATAATCGATATACTGAAGCTTAACGCTCAAATCGCAGCTCGCCTTTGGCTTGGCACCGGGCACATCCATATATTGGTTAAACGATATGCTCCCCTCCATATTTTGCGGTAATCCGTTTTCCCCTTCGGGCACATATATTATATCGAAATCTATGGCCCCTTCGATCATCACCTTATCCTGAATAACTTCGCTGCTGCTTATGTTTACCGTTCCGTCTATCCATAGCACCCTCGCTATATCCGGTCTCATATCGGATACTATTATATCCCCTTCCACCACCGATTCGGTCGATGCTGCAGCTATTAACTGGCCAGTTTTTATAGTACTGCGCAAAAATTCCAGCGGCATATTATTTCTCCTCCAATCCACATTTTCCTATTAATATAGATATAACATCCTGTCCTAGAATATGTTAGATTGGAGAAAATTTTTTATTCATCTATTATCTCATCTATACCCGCACCCGGTGCCACCATAGGATAGGCATTTTCATTGTTGTCTATATCGCATTCTATAAGCGTGGGCCGGTCGGTGATAGACAAAGCATGCCTCAACGCATCTTCCACTTCTTCATTCATGGTTATTCTTAGAGCCTCCGCTCCATGCGCCTGCGCAAGTTTAACGAAGTCGGTGTCAACGCCCAGTGTCGTATGCGAAAAACGTCCTTGATAGAACAGCCGCTGCCACTGCCTGACCATACCCAAGGCATGGTTATTTAAAATCACTTCTACAACGGGTAACTTATACTTAACAGCCGTCGATAATTCATTTGAATTCATCTTAAAGCTTCCATCGCCAGCCACGTTTATAACACGCCTATCTGGCCTGGCAAGCTGCGCTCCTATAGCGGCAGGCAAACCGTACCCCATTGTACCCAAGCCACCTGATGAGATAAAGCTTCGAGGCTCTGCATAGTTGAAATACTGAGCGGCCCATATCTGATTTTGGCCCACCTCAGTGGTCACTATGCCGAAACCTTGCGTTAATTCATATATCTTCTGAACAACATATTGGGGTTTTATCCGTCCCGGGCCAAAATCTGTTTTTAGCTTATACTGCTCTCTCCATTGCTGCACCTGTTTATTCCATCCATTGAAAGCTTTTTCGGGCACCATATCCAATAATTCCTTCAATATTGTCTTAACATCCCCGTTTATCGGCACATCCACTCTTATATTTTTCCCAAGCTCAGCCGGATCTATATCTATATGGATTATCTTAGCATTTGGCGCAAAACGCTGCACATTGCTTATAACCCTATCGCTGAATCTCGCCCCTATAGCTATCAGCACATCGCTGTTGGATACTGTATAATTTGCATAACGGCTGCCATGCATGCCAACAAGGCCTAGGAAAAGCGGATGGTTGGCAGGAAATCCGCCAAGACCCATAAGGGAAGAAACCACCGGAATCTTCAGTTTCTCAGCAAACGCCTTTAATTCTTCATGAGCACGCGATATTATAACACCGCCGCCAGCATATATAACCGGACTGTTGGCCTCTGACAGGAGGCGTGCAGCCTGATTTATGTTCGCTTTCAGCTCATCTTCATCCATACATGTCTTGCTGTATATATTACAACTCTCGTATCCCGTAGCTACCGCCACGGGTTCATAATCCAGAAGAGCGGTCTGTATATCTTTAGGAACATCTATAAGCACCGGGCCGGGCCGTCCCGAACGGGCTATATTAAAAGCCTCCCTTACTATGTCCGGTAAACGCTGCGCATCTTTCACTATATAATTATGTTTCGTAATCGGCATGGTGATGCCTGTTATATCTACCTCTTGGAAAGAATCCTTGCCCAGTAGCGACAATGCCACCTGACCTGTAAATATTACCATTGGCACTGAATCCATATATGCATTGGCAATACCGGTAACGGTATTGGTAGCGCCTGGCCCGGAAGTGGCAAATACCACCCCTACCTTGCCGCTGGCTCTGGCATAGCCGTCAGCCGCATGCGTGGCCGCCTGTTCGTGGCATGGCAATATATGCGTTATATTGGAACCGTAAAGCGCATCATACAACGGCAAAACAGCGCCTCCCGGGTAGCCAAATATCAGATCGACACCCTGTTCTTCCAAACACTTTATGATAACTTCTGCTCCGGTTATTTTCATTAAAGCCGGTCATTCCATTCGAATGACCTTCCTCCTTTCCCAAACTTTAATATAAATAAAACCCTCCGTCCTTATAGGGACGAAAGGTTATATTTCGCGTTACCACCCAATTTCGCTGCTGCCTCGCGGCAACAACCTCCGCAGGTACATATAAATATACCTCGCGCTTATAACGGGCGCTTCCGTCTGAACCTACTCTATATTTATATTTCAGTCCAGCAACTCCAGGGCTACTTTCGCTATCACTGCGCTGCCGGTTCTCAACTTCCGCCCGGCTCTCTGTAAGCTCTCATATGACAGCTACTCTCCCTTTCATGGCCTTTAACGAATTATGTATACAATTTTGATGATACAACTATACCACAACTTCATGGTTATGGCAAGAAAAATTTTTGGTTATATTATTTTTCAGCGCCTACCACAATAAAAGAACCTTTGCCAAAACCGTATTCTACCGGTTCTTTATCTTTTATCTCGCCAAGTCTTTTAAAGATGGTCTGTGAAAAATTGAAATTTTTAAAGCCGGCTCTATAAAGCATGTCAACTATCTCACTCGTCGTATAAAAGGTGGCCTCCTTGTAAAACAAGCTCTTCTCTTTATTAATCTGGTATATTTTCCCTAAAGTGCTCTCTCTATCAATGAAGCCTATCAAAATTATTCCTCCGCTTCTTAGTACTCTGAAACACTCTTTAAATGATTTGATCACATCATCTACGAAGCAGACAGTTGTAACCATTAGCACAAGGTCAAAGGCATCGTCGGTGAAAGGAAGGCTTTCCGCCACACCTTCCGTCACATTAAGGCCCTGTCCTAACGCTATCTTTCTCATCTGCTCCGAAGGCTCAACCCCGTATTTTATGTCAAGGGGTTTTGCAAATTTTCCTGTGCCGATACCTACCTCTAATCCCCTTTCAAACTTTGGCATCAGTAGTTTCACGGCATCCAGTTCCGATAGATAGGCATATTTATTCTCTTGAAACCACTCCTCATACCTGTCAAAATGTTTTTCAAAAGCGGATATCTTTGCCATAATTATCCTTCCTCAAACTTTAAATTTCCAAACTGGCGCCCGCGCATATTTGAATCAAGCTATGTCAACAACCGATTTTACGCGGTAAATCATAGCTTGTTGCAACGGCCTATCGATTATCGAAATACTATAGCTATAATAGTACATTTAATGAAAGAAGGCAAGCCGCCTTTGGTACTGCTGGGCAATAAGTCCTTCATAAAAAAGAAAGGACAGGCTGTTTCTCCTGTCCCTGCAAGCCTTAACTGATGCTCACCTTATTCGATATCAGCATCTCCAAATCATCCTTCACGCGGTCAATGTCGTATTCATATTTTACAATATTACCATCCTCTATAAACACAACACATGGACTCTTTTCGCACTTAAGCCTCTTTAGCGGCATATCGGACTTATAGATATCTATTCGGCAGAGTTTTACGCTGCCTTCAAACTGTTTTTCCAGATTCTCAAGATTTATGAGGCACTCTCTGTCATAGCTTTCCACTGCGTTATATACATATGCCATTACCGGTATCTGCTGACCAAAGACTTCTTTTTCAAAATAATCGGTCTCTTCAATATATTTTTCCGCCATAACAGCCGCAGTTGCACCATCCCCTACAGATGTCGAGACCTGCCTTAAAAATTTATCCCTTACATCACCTACGGCATAAATCCCTTCAACATTTGTTTCCATAATCTCATTTGTCTTTATATAACCCTTATCGTTCATATCGATTATTCCCTTGAAGATTTCCGTATTGGGAAGATAGCCTATGAAAAGAAAGCATCCATCAACCTTTACAGGTATCAGTTCTCCTGTCTTTAGATCTTTGAGCACAACCCTTTCAAGGCGTTCTTCTCCCTCGAAAGAATCTACTACCGTATTCCAGTAAAATTTCATTTTTTCATTCTTCAATGCTTTCTCTTGGGCTACCTTGTTTGCATCCATTACCCCTTCTTCATGTATAACCGATACGCTTACCTGTCTGGCGAACTTTGTAAGGAAGATGCCCTCCTCTATAGCTGCATCACCGCTGCCTATGACCATAACATCTTTGTCTGTATAGTATGCCGCATCACATGTGGCGCAAAATGAAATACCTTTGTCATACAGATACTTTTCCTCGTTCTTGGCACCTGTTAGACGCGGTTTGCCTCCTGTAGCGATTATTACCGCCTTGGCATAATAATCTGTCCGAAAGGTAGATACAACCTTATACCTCTCTTCAAATCTTAATCCTTTGACATCAGTCAATTTTATGTCCACACCGAATTTTTTGACCTGCTTATCGAAGAGTTTCATAAGATCATTCCCGCTTATAGATTCAGGAAATCCCGGATAGTTTTCTATCTCGCTGGTGTATGTGGCCAGACCGCCTACGAGTGATTTCTCGATAAGCAGGGTTTTCAGCCTTGCCCTGCCACAGTATATAGCAGAAGTCATACCGGCCGGGCCGCCTCCGATAATTACTACATCATAAAATTCTTTCTTTTTCTCCATTATTACACCTCTACAAAAAAATATTAAAAAGGAAAGGCGGATATACCGCCTTTAAGTCATAAAATAGCGGACAAGCAATTTGCTCCCTATCCATGCTCCTAAGAATATAAAAATAGCATATACCCATCCATGCACAGACATTGAGGCTATCCCGCTAAAGAAGGCACCTATGTTACATCCGAATGCGATTCTTGCACCATATCCCATGAGCAAACCGCCCAACGCCGCCGCAATAAACTGCTTATATGACTTCAACTTTTTGATTTTAAACTGTGACGCCAAAAGCGTAGCCAGTAGCGCACCTACAATTATTCCGATATTCTGGACAGAGCCTGTGTTAGTAAACACTGACTGACCAAGGGCTTTGGAGTTTGCTTCCAACTGGAAGAAGTTCCAGCCAGAAACATCTGCCCCAAATAGCTGTAATATCCAGGCGCCCCAATATGCGAATGTTGTTGTAACACCCCACCCTTTGCCCGATATTGCAACCATCGCAGTATTGAGTGTTGCCAGAAGAATTGCGCCGGTCCAGTATGACCATGCATCCTTAAATATTCTTTTATACCAAGGTGAGTTTATAAGATTCATATTATCACACCCCTCTAAGATATTATTTAGTTTTCTCTATATATATCTCCCACTCTCCATCATCCACCTCCTCGATCTCTACATTATAACCGACTTTCCTGGCCCACTCCGGGACATTTTTCATGGCGCAGCTATGATCTATCTCCACTATTAAAGTATCACCGACTTTGAGCTGTTCCATCTTTTTTTGCGTCTTGATGAGAGGTACGGGACAAGCTTCTCCAAGACAATCCAATCTGTATTCTGCCATAAATTTATTCCTCCTCAGAACCTAATTTTTTATTTTCATACCACTCAGCTATAAGAAATAGTATAGCTAATACTATAAGCTGGCCAAAAAGTGCCGGTGCCCACCCTAACAGATCGGGCAAAAATATAGTAGGCGCTTTAGAAAAGAAGGTATCAGCCCACCAGCCATAATCATGAGCACCCCACATCGAGCCGATTATAAAGAATAGCAATGCTATACATTGCTGCACGAAACCCTCGCCAACTCTCATTAGAGTACCAGATGCGCATCCTCCTGCTATAACCATCCCAATGCCAAACATGGTGGCACCTATGGCTGTGAAAATACCTGCAGGAGCGATATTGCCTGGTACAGGGAGCTCTTTGGACACTGCGCTGTATTGAACCGCAGCAAATCCTATGGTTGCCAGCATCAAGGCTACAATTACAGCTCTTGTAAGCGATGTGCTGCCCGTCAACACAGGGTCTCTCAATGAAGCCGTAAAACAAAACCTTGATTTTTGAAGCACAAACCCAAAGGAAATGCCAAAAATCCAATAGATACTTAGCATTGACGAAATGCCTGCCAGCACGATACCTACTGCTATAACAATAATTAGCAATACTATACCTGCCGGTACTTGGTTCTTTTTCTTCCTTTTGGGCCTTTTTACTTCATCCATTTTCTCACTCTCCCTTTTGTCATTTCAGAGCTTAACTGCTCTTTGACATAATTATATCATACAAATTCGCATTATTGTTATAAATTTAACGAATGCTGCATAAGCATATCTTATCTCAAGATGGCTGCGTTTAGCAAAATATACATATATTGTTTATTTTTGATGGCATTATAAGGCTATTATTGCGAAAATATCTAAATGTTATTTTTCATCTCTGGTTATTATTGTAAAATTACAGGGCTGTTGGCAATAAAATTAAGCTTTTATTTAAACACAAAATGGTGTATAATACTTTTAGTATTGACATTTATTTATCATGTATTGGGGGTATAGGTATGGAACTTGCAAGCTTACGGGCTTTTTATCAAACTGTATACTATAAAAGTATATCTATTGCTGCAAAAGAACTTTATCTTTCTCAACCTGCTATAAGTATGCAGATAAAATCTCTGGAGCAGGAACTTAATACAAAATTGTTGGAACGCAGCAATAAGGGTGTAAAACCCACTGAGGCCGGAAATATAGTGTATGAATACGCTCAGAAGATACTGGAGCTTTATGAGCACATGAATAAAGACCTCGAGTCATTAACCAACACACAAAGGAATATATTCATGCTATCCTGCCAATCTTTTGGCCACTATTCTCTTCCGTGCAGCCTCTATGAATTTAAGAAGAAATTTAAGGGAGTTGATTTTGATATAGAATATATCTCTACAGATAATGTAATAAGAAACATTGAGAAAGGCATGTGTGATATAGGTTTTATAGAAGGGGAATACGCCAATGAAGATATAGAGTGCATAACGCTGGGTGCTTCACGGATGTACTTTGTGGCTAACCCAGAAATTGTAAATAGCAATATACTCACTAAAGAAGAAATAAGCCGATATAGCCTTTTTATAATAGATAAAAAATGTTATCTTCGCCAAATCATTGAAGACGTATTTTCCTCTCATGCCATTGATGTCCATTCTTTTAATATCTATATGGAATCGTCTTCATTTGAGGCGATTAAATCATCTGTACTGGCAGGCGAGGGAATATCTGTAGTACCGTATCTATCAATTAAAAAAGAACTCTACAACAAGAGCCTGATAATTCTCGAGGTTGAGGATATGGTATTTAAATACCATTATTCGCTGATACACAGTAAAAAAATTACCGATCCGCTGAAGTTGAACTTTATTAACTTCATTAAAGGGTATGGCAAAAAAAGCTTTTGTTAGGTGAAAAATATGAGATATGATATTGATTGTCTTGGTGAAATGTGCCCTGTACCCGTGCTCAAGCTAAAGGAAATCATGGGAAAACTTAAAAAGGGTGATTCGGTAAAACTCGTTATAGACCATAGCTGTGTTTTAAGCAGCATATCCGATTATTTGAAACATGGAGGACTGAAAGTCAAGATAGACGAACCCCTAAATGGCGTGTGGGAAATATACATTGAAAAGATGTGATGAGCTCAAAGTCCGCCATGTGAACCGCATCACATCTCCGGCGTGTCCAACGCCACCACTGCTGAGCAGGTAATACCTACTCTACACAGATGCTTTTAAGATACAGCACCTTGAATATTTTATGCAGCAAAGGATTACTTGCTGCAACCACCGAATATTCAGTTTTGAGTGAATAAATATCAGCTCTTTGCCATGACCTTTTCACAGATTATTGACAGGAAAATTTTCCTACCACACTGTGTAGCCGCCGTCGATAACCATAGTATGACCTGTCATAAAGCTGGAAGCATCCGAAGCCAAATATACTACAGCTCCCCCTAATTCTTCAGGAAGGCCGGCCCTTTGCATGGGCGTTAATCCCAGCCAGTACTGTTTTGCCATATCTGTTTTTAGATTTTCTTCGGTCATGGACGTCCTCATATAACCCGGCGCTATAGCATTGACACGTATATTGTACTTGGCCCATTCCGCCGCCAACGATTTAGTCAACATAATGACTCCGGCTTTGGATACATTATATGAAACCTGGGGCTGCGGATTGTTTACTATAATACCCGACATTGATGCAATATTTATTATAACGCCGCCATTTTGACGTATCATCATGCGCCCGGCTATTTGTGAACATGTAAATACCGCATTAAGGTTTAAGTTTATAACGTCATGCCAGTCTTCTTCGCTCATCTCTTCTGCCGGTACATTTCGAACAATACCAGCATTATTAACAAATATATCCAGTCTGCCCCAACGCTTGCTCACGTTATCGATCATCTGTTGCACCTGTACTCGATCGGTCACATCAACTTTAATAGGCACGATATCGGTACCAAACCGCTGCAACTCCCGAGCTGCAGCATCGGCATTTTCCATATTTATATCGGCTATCACCACATCGGCACCGGCTTGAGCCAATGCTTCTGCCATAGCTCTGCCCAAGCCTTGGGCAGCTCCAGTAACTATAGCCTTCTTGCCATTGAGCTTAAAGGAAGCTAATATGTCCATTTTGTCCTCCTTATATTTTTAATATAAAATCACGAATTCTCTCAGATAATTTCCAGCTCCACCACGGTATCTATTTCGTCCGGCAGCGAAGCCCCTGCAAGGTCTATAAAGGCATCGTCCGGATATTCGGCGGCGTTCCATGGCCTAAGCACTTTAACCTCCGACCTATCCGACAACAGGCGGGCCTTCTTTATCTTACCGCCTAGGCCTCGCAAATTTATAGGGCCTACTGTTTTATCGTATATATGCGCATAAACGAGCTCACCCTTTTGTGTGTAACGCCCCCATTCCGGCTTAGGCAGCGCAGCCGCACCGCACCCGTAAATACTGTCGCTGTTTTTATCCATCCATTTGCCGACTTGTTCCAATATGCAAATAGATTCTTCCGGTATCTCGCCTTTGGCATCCGGCCCTACGTTGAGCAAAAGATTACCGTTTTTGCTTACACATTCCACTAGTGCCCTTACAATCTGCTTAGGCGATTTATAATTTTTATCGGCAGAGCAATAACCCCAATGATCATTCAGGGTTATGCATGCCTCCCACGGTATCGGTTTGCCGTCCTCATCGGTAATGCCTTCAGGTGGTATAATCTGCTCGGGCGAAGCAAAGTCACCGGCGTATATCTCAGGATCCCTAGCTTTTATGTTTCCGCCTAAGCGGTTATCTATGATGATGTGTGGTTGCAGCTGACGCACCATATTTACCAATTCCGCAGCTTTCCATGTTTCGCCTTTCATATTATCATAGGAAAAATCAAACCATATAACATCTATTTTGCCGTAGTTGGTGAGCAGCTCCTTTACTTGGTTATGCATATAGTCTATATATTTTGACAGATCGCGTTGTTGCCCCTTGTATGTTTCATTGTCCCTCATGGGGTGATGTGCATCGCCATAGGCAGGATAATCGGGATGATGCCAGTCAAGCAACGAATAATAAAATCCAACCTTAAGCCCTTCATTGCGAAAAGCCTCTGTGTATTCTTCCACAAGGTCTCTTTTAGCAGGCGTATTTGTGGCCTTATAATCGGTAAACTTGCTGTCAAAAAGGCAGAAACCGTCATGATGCTTGCTCGTCATAACCACATATTTTTGTCCCGCTGTTTTGGCTATCCGAGCCCATTTCACAGGATCGTAGTTTATGGGATTGAATTCTTCAAAGTATTGCTGATAATCCTCATCGCTTATCTTCTCCTGGCTTTTTATCCATTCGCCTCTGGCCGGTATCGCATATATACCCCAATGTATAAACATGCCAAACCGCGCCTCGGTAAACCATTTAATGCGCTCTTCATTGTTCAATGCCATAATAAAACCTCCTCATCTAGTTGCTATTAAGCCATCTGCAAGGCCACCATCTGATACCCATTTATTTCCGGCACAATAAACTCAACCCTACCGTTTCTTATTTCAAAATCCAATGCCTCCCCTTCAGGTACGCACATAACAGCTTTTACTTCGCCATCCATCTTCACCGATACCTTTACGTTATAAAGAGGTATGACATCCTCTATTATGTCAATATCCTGGCTGCGACGCTCCGGTATATAGTGCAGGAGATGCAATACCAGTCTATTATAATCGGCCTGCTCGTTTAATGTAACTATCATGGTACTGGGGCCGCTGTGGCATACGAGGGGATCCGGCAACAGCATATTCAGAGCGTTTAAGAAAAGCTGCTTGCACCAACGCGGAGCATTCTTATCATACTGTGTGAAGATCGGATGCGCAAAATATACAGCGCGGCCGCGTTTCAATATGCCTGGATATCCTATCTCTCCTGATGATGGCGTATGCCTGTGAGAACAGAAATGCTCCCATGTACGGTTGAAATAGGGTACAGCCACTTCCGCCAATATCTCCGTATCATCCTCGGGTTCTACCTCTAGCCCTCGCATATACATGACATGCTCGGTCTCCGGCAGACCTTTACCTATTTCACCTTTAGGCATTATGAAATCGGGGCTATAAGATGCCTGACCTTTTAATTTAACGCCCAAAGCCTTTAGAGTAAAAGTACTTTTGGTTTTGTCAAGACCCGATTCAAAGGATGCTATAACAGCACCCCCATCAGCTATGTATCGTTCCAGCTTAGCCGCGAATTCATCGGATACGGGAATATTATCGGGCAATATCAGTACTTTATATGGCGAGAGAGAGCTATATGAATCAATGATATCAAACTGATGACCTGCTTCTTGCAACA
This sequence comes from Mahella sp., assembly GCF_020054945.1. GTDB lineage: Bacteria > Bacillota > Clostridia > Mahellales > Mahellaceae > Mahella. Next base: position 27,120 of record NZ_JAIHAU010000012.1, on the reverse strand, counting down.
TGCGCGTTACGCCCATGATGGCCGGTGTAAGGCGTATATCGTTGGTCTCCTCAAATCCCTCGGGCGTGAATACGCCTATATCGGTTATAGCTTTAGCTCCGGCACACCATGGTTCTTTTTCTTCCACCTGTGAGTATACCGAACCTATAAGATCATAAACGGGTTGTGACAATCTACCGTTCGGTTCAAGCTGGTCGCCTATACTGCATTTGGCATTTAAGGCCAGCATATGAAAGCATTCGAATTCCAAGGCGGCTTTATTCTTAAATGAATGGAAATCTCCCCATGATGTATGGAATTTGCCGGTCATGCCCAAACAATCCAAGCCAAGATTTCTAGCATATCGCACAGCGATGGGAAAATGCATGTAACCCCAGCCTCCGCTAGGCAGGCTCTCCAGCTCAAAATGAGTATAAGCATCAACGACAGGTCTATGGGCTGGGCCCACGTGGCCTTTATTATAGAATATGGTGCAATCCTTATTAAACTGCCTTATAAAGGCTGTCATATCCTGCTTAAATTCGTTTATAAGCATCTGGCCATAGATTTGTCGATCTTCCAATTTAGACGGATCCAAACCTTCTTCCTTCATCCCGGCACGACAGTATCTACAAGCACATGGCGTAGGCTGCACTATATCAAAAAACAAGCCATCCACCGGAAACATCTCCAATACCTCTCGAGTCATGGCTTTTAAGAAATCCCTGTAAGGCGAATTGACACACAGCTTTCTGTAAAAGCCGGGCTCAAATAAGGCATTGCCTAAAGGCTTGCCTTCACCATCCAACGCCAACCATTCCGGATGCTCTTCAGCGGTGTACTGATCCCATTGCGCTGTTATGTAGATAGGCACACGTATATTATGTCTGTGACAAGCCTCTATCTGCTCTTTAAGCAGATTTTTGTTTGCCAAATGGGGATGGACCCTCTCCGGAAAGGCTTTGGAATCGTAATACAGCATACCGTGATGGCATCTGGCAAAACACGTTATAGAATCCACATACGCTCTCTCCAACGTAGACGCAAATTCCTCGGCATCGAATTTTGCGCCTATTTCTTCGATATCCGGGCTGGTATGAAAATCTAGATGAACTTGCCTGAAACGCAAATCGACTTTGCTCATAAAACATCATCTCCTTTACGATTGCTTTTACCTTCTTCTTACTCGCAGGATACTTTTGAAAGGCTTGCTTAGTATATACTAAGCAAGCCGCGTATCTCCACACCGGTTAATCATATAATAATTCAGCTATACCCGGATCATCTATATTTTCATGAGTATAAAATTTAGCCCCGGTATCAATAAATTCATCGACTTTTTCTCCGTTTATAACTTTATAAGCAATCTCAACAGGTTTATAACCTATCGTATACGGATCTTGTGTAACCGAACCATAGAAATATTGCTTTCTAACAGCATTCTTCTGTGGAGCACCGGCATCAAAACCAACCACTATTAAGTCTTTATACTTCCCTTTCTCGCGATCGAGTTCTGTACCATCCGACGTTGCAGCGAGAATGCCAGTCACAGAAGCTTCATTTGATGCAAAATATCCTATGAGATTTTTTGTATTAGAAAGCATGGTTTGAGCCGCCGCTTGCGCATCCGTATAGCTAGTAGACGGAGGGACCGTAACTTTTATAGAAACCACAGCTGGCTTCGAAGCAGGTTTAGCAAATACCTGATGTCCTACCACTTCTACAGCTCCTGGAAATAGCTCTTCTGTCTTTGCTTTCATAGTATCTATAAAACCATTGGTACGCTCAATTATTGCCGCTGCTGTAACATCCTGTGATTGCACCGCAATAGCTACCGGATTATCCTCAGTTGCCGCTTTAAGCCTCTCATTAAATTGCGGATTGTTAAACATCTCTTCGGCCGCCATTTTGGTTGCTTCATAATTGTTTGTTGCAATTGTAGAAATAATTGTACCTTCCGGAGCATTAGGCACCCCCGAGTTAAATCCTATGACAGGTATTCCTTCCTCTTTTGCTTTAAGAAGCTGCTGCGTAATCGCCTGACTATCAAGTGCAGAAATAATAATAGCATCCGGATTCTTGGACAACGCATTGTTTAACATATCCACTTGAACACTTATATCCGATTCTGTAGGTGGCCCCTCAAAAGTTATTTCTACATTGTATTTTGCTGCGGCATCTTGCGCACCTTTATAAACCGTTTGCCAAAATTGATGTTGGAACCCCGGAGCCACTATAGCTATATAAGGCTTTTCACTATTTCCTGTTTCGGCATTTTGTGCTGTATCGCCTGAAGACGCTTCCGGAGTTGCCTCTTCCTCAGTCCCTCCACTACATCCAACCAAAGCCACAGTCATCAGCATTACTGCCAAAAAAATTACCCAAAATCTTTTCATTTGAATCTCCCTTTCTTTCTTTTTTATTTTATCAGTGCTCAAAAGCACTAATCGCCTTTATATTACTTTGAAAAAGCTAAATATTCAGGCGAACTGCCACCATGCGTTTTATACATAGATGATAAGGATAATCCCATTTATCCCGCTGATATTCCTTATCAAAACTGCGGCTATCCTCATTTAAAGGCATCAAGCACAGGTGCTGGTTTGACTACAAGGGTACTGATAAGCCTTGTAAATGTACTGATTCGCCTTATGACAAGACTGTTTACTTTAAGCATGGGGATGATTTAAGGCTTTATCCGCTGGACAAGCGATAGTCAGGCTTTCACGAGAAATATAAAAGGCGTACAGCAACCGAAATGAATAACAAGAGGTTTTTTAACGATTATGATATTGAAACGTACAAAATCGGAAACTCTAAAATGAAGTTCGCTTTACCAGCTAGGGCTGCGATAAATGTTCATCTGGGATGCTTGGCTTAAGTATACATGCTTCAATATCATCGATCTGCTGGAGAAAATATCTACGACAGCATAGGCGGTATAATGACATAAAGCTGTAAGACTTAATGTGCTTCCTAAAATCCGCCTATAGAAGCCAGATTAACTTTGCTGTGCCTTTATGCGATTTTCAATGTGCAATAATCCTAATTTATGTCATATTATGCTATGCTCTAGTCCCTTGTTAGACTCTATTACGAAGCTATATGGATTATGTTGGATATGCATTGAATTTCCAGTCAGTTTTCGATAGCCTGCTGTAAATATTCGCCGTGAATACCGCAAATCCTCTACGTTACTGCCGATTACCCAACACCACAATATGTAATAATTACTCCAGAATATTTTTGATCTTTCTTCTTATCGTTTCGGCCTCGTTGGGTTTTAACAGACCCGCTTTCACGTGAAAAATAATCTTTTGGCCAGCCTGCAGGATCTTTATATTGCCTTTTTCTTTTTCGGCAATATAGCCGCCGTTCTCCGCCGTACCGGGTAGTACGAGCCCCAAAGCGTCTTCGTTCCTGGTTCTGGCTATCCATCTTATGCCGTGATCCAATTCAGCCGGTCTATGGCTCACATAATCAGCATAGCCATCGGGATGTATTTGCATACTGTAGGATTTACCTTCTGCATCGCATAAATAATTTATGCTGAATACCACCTCCGGGTCAAATACCAATCCCGGTTTTAAAACATGATGCATTTCAGGATTCTTCTGGAGCGCATATAAGAAATTCTTAAACTCTTCCAATCCCGCCGACGGCTTGATGTGAGAAGGAATGTTTATATGCACTCTGACATCATCGGGATTACATTTAGCGCTGTAAACAAGCTCTCCGTAATCCACGGGACGAAAGTTTATATGCATCATATACATTAACTCCATATCGGTGTTTTTCAGATTGGTTATAGCCATGGAGGCCGATAGAACCGCGGAATCCTCGTAGAGTTTAATAAATGGTTCCGCCAAGTAATTATGATTAAACGCCACGATATGATGATATTGCCCCCCGACACCGATATATCGTCCTTTATCATCCTCACCGATCTTTAAATACGCTGTTTCATAAGGTGCATTGGGTAACTCTCCATGCAACGGGTGGCTGTCTTTGGCCGATGGAACCCCCATAGCCGTAGCTCCGCAATGAAGTATAAAACCTCCGTATGTGCGAAGGTAATCCGTCGTCGGATATGGCTGGGGCAACATAGACTTCATAGTCAATTCCTTACCGTCAAAGCGACAGCTCCAAACCTGCTGACCCTGGTAAGGAAGTACGATTATCTCCCCTCGGCGATTGGTCAGTCGCAAAGCATGCACACCGGTATCAAAGATGAAGGCGCCCGCCGTCATATCCCCGTTTTGGACTATTGTTCTCTCTTTGGCCGCAAAATAATCTTTTTGCAAATACACTAAAGATTCACATGACAATCTCATCATACCTCCTCTTTCCTTTACCCCCGCTCATTTTCTAATCTTTTACCGCATCAAAAAGGGCTTCGATATTAGCCGGATCAACATCGGGGAGAATGGCCTCGTGGCTGGGTGATATAATAAGGCCTGTGGGAAATATCTGTTTCAATTCCAACACTTTGGCTCTAACCTCGTCCGGCTTGCCCAATACCAGCAGATTTTGCGCGTCTACGCCGCCGCAAAAGGCAACCTTATCCCCAAAATCCTTTTTAAGCCTGTACGGGTCCATTCCATGTGCCAGTGCTTGAATAGGATGTATGGCATCCACGCCCATCTCTATAAGGTCCGGTATGATGTCGGCTATCGCCCCGCACGAATGATGTATCACCTTAAGACCGTAGCTTTTGGCTTGTTGTATTAATTTACGCGTGCCCGGCCATACGAATTCCCTTATGGCGGCGGGCGACAGCATCAAGCCGGTCTGGCTGCCGAAATCATTGCCTATGAGCACAGCATGCAGTTTTCCTTTAGTGGCATCATAAAATATTTCATTGGCCTCAATATAAAAATCCGTAATTCTGTTTATTACCGCTCTGAACATCTCCGGCTCCAACTTCATCTTCATCAGCGCCGTCGACATGCCGAAAGCAGCGCAGGCATCCTGGAAATGCGCGGACCATATGACACCCAAAATAGGATATCCTTCGGGCGCTCGATCCACAATCCTTTTACACTCCTCCGGATCGACGTGTTTCGACGGATTTGGCCAATCAAAATCATCTATGCGCGACGGATCGGAGTAATCCTCAAAAAACCCCGGCGCCGTAAGCGTCCTGTCGGGAAGCTTTTCTTTGGCGAAATCCAATGCTGTATATATTGCATCGCTTGTGGGAGAATGATAAGGCATTTCTACTGCATAAATATCGTCGTCGATAACGCGTTTTAACTGGTCCATGTTATCCACCTGGAAGTACTCGAATAAATTATCGCAGGCCTCAGGCACAGGCAGCCCAAGCCACGAGGCGGGCCTATCCGTTTCTCTTCTCTCTATGGTAGCATAAAAACGCTCTATATGATCCATTGACATCCCCTCCTATAAAGTAACGAGTACTTTCGAAAACTCTGAAAGCGCTTAAAATCTATGTTAAAGGCTAGACTGTTTATCTCTTGCCTCCAGCATTAACCACATATACCCATTCTTATCCTCAGTTAATTGTTACCTCTAACTGGTTTCGTATCTCGTCTATATGCTTTGTCCAAAAATTTTCTTTATATCTTTACTTATAATATCCCATTTACGGCAACGTCCTGCCTTGACTTTTCTAAAATCGTTCCATAATCGAAAATGGTAATCCTATTTTTTAAGCCAGTTACACAATTATGTGGTTTTCAATACGTAATAACTTTAATTTATGTTATATTATACTATTCTTTAATCCTTTTACTCGCAAGATACTTTTGAAAGGCTTGCTTAGTATATACTAAGCAAGCCGCGTATCTCCATACCGGTTAATCATATAATAATTCAGCTATATCCGGATCATCTATATTTTCATGAGTATAAAATTTAGCTCCAGTATCAATAAATTCATCGCCTTTTTCTCCGTTTATCGCTTTATAAGCGACCTCAACGGCTTTATAGCCTATTGTATACGGATCTTGTGTAACCGAACCATAGAAATATTGCTTTTTAACGGCATTCTTCTGTGGAGCACCAGCGTCAAAGCCAACCACTATCAAGTCCTTATACCTCCCCTTCTCGCGATCAAGTTCTGTACCATCCGACGTTGCAGCGAGAATGCCAGTCACAGAGGCTTCATTTGATACAAAATATCCTATGAGATTTTTTGTATTAGAAAGCATGGTTTGAGCCGCCGCCTGCGCATCCGTATAGCTAGTAGACGGAGGAACCGTAACTTTTATAGAAACCACAGCTGGCTTCGAAGCAGGTTTAGCAAATACCTGATGTCCTACCACTTCTACAGCTCCTGGAAATAGCTCTTCTGCCTTTGCTTTCATAGTATCTATAAAACCATTGGTACGATCAACTATCGATGCTGATGTAGCATCCTGTGATTGTACTGCAATAGCTACCGGATTATCCTCAGTTGCCGCTTTAAGCCTCTCATTAAATTGCGGATTGTTAAACATCTCTTCGGCCGCCATTTTGGCCGCTTCATAATTGTTTGTTGCAACTGTAGAAACAATTGTACCTTCCGGAGCATTAGGTACCCCCGAGTCAAATCCTACGACAGGTATTCCTTCCTCTTTTGCTTTAAGAAGCTGCTGCGTAACCGATTGAGTGTCAAGTGCGGCAAGGCAAATAGCAGCCGGATTCTTGGATAACGCATTGTTTAACATATCTACTTGAGCGCTTATATCCGATTCTGTCGGTGGTCCCTCAAAAGTTATCTCTACATTGTATTCTGCTGCAGCATCTTGTGATCCCTTATAAACCGTTTGCCAAAATTGATGTTGAAATCCTTTAGACACTATAGCTATATAAGGTTTTTCATCATTCCCTGTTTCGGCATTTTGTGCTGTATCGCCTGTAGGCGTTTCCGGAGTTGCCTCTTCCTCAGTCCCTCCACTACATCCAACCAAAGCCACAGCCAACAACATTACCGCCAAAAAAATTGCCCAAAATCTCTTCATCTGAATCTCCCTTTCTTTCTTTTTTATTTTATTAGTGCTCAAAAGCACTAATTAACTTTATATTACTTTGAATCGGAAACTTCTGTCGCTCTTTTATTTCTGTAAATATCAAACAAAACTGCAGCGATAACTACAATTCCTGTAAAAAGCGTTTGGTAATGAGCTTGTAAATTCATTGACATCAATCCTTGTTTTAATACACTCATTATATAAACGCCTATCAGAGTTCCGGTTATACTGCCAATACCCCCAGATAAAGATGTTCCGCCTATTACGGCTGCTGCAATAGCTAATAATTCGAAGCCGTTACCCGTAGCCGGTACTATAGAAGTATATGCAGCAGCATACATTATCCCGCCAATGCCACTAAATAATCCAGAAATAATATAGGCTATCGTCTTCCATTTAATCACATTTACACCTGATAGTCTGGTAGCCTCCTCATTGGAACCCACAGCAAAAATATAACGGCCGACTTTGGTTTTGGTTAAGATTATATGTGCAATTATAGCAGCTAACAATAACCATATTATGCCTATGGGAAACCCATTGTCAGTTTTATAGAACACATGCTTAAACCATCCCTCTGGGCTGGTTACATCAGGATATCTGATTGTTACTACCTTTGAAACTATGGCCCCCATCCCTTGTGCTATCATCATACTGCCCAGCGTAGCGACAAAAGGTGGTAATTTAAATCTTGCAACCAAAACACCGTTTAGGAAGCCAAATAAAGTCCCCACTATGACGCCTATCAAAAGCGATAATCCCATTGATAAACCCCAATTATTATGCGCTACACCGCCTATCAATGCCGAGCATATAAGGACTGTACCCAAAGAAAGGTCTATACCACCGGTTATTATAACAAATGTGACACCTATAGCCATAAATCCTATATAATATGAGGAATCAAGGATATTAACGAACGCGTCATATGAAAAAAAGTTGTTTCCAAATAATGCAAAAAATATGTAAAGTGCAACCAATGCACCCAATGCCATATATTGGAATATGTTTACTTTTTTGCTGTTATCTCTCACGTTAATTTCTCCTCCTTTTTACTTTATTGAAGTAGCGCATTTCATTATAACCTCTTGATCAGCTTCCGCTATATCCAAAATCCCAGTATTAACCCCTTCGCACATTACAAGTATTCTATCGCTTAACCTAAGAATCTCCGGTAATTCGGAAGATATCACTATTATAGACTTGCCCTCCTTGGTTAAATCGATTATTAACTTATATATCTCGCTTTTTGCTCCCACATCTATACCTCTGGTAGGTTCATCAAAAATTAGAATATCGCTGTTTTTTATAAGCCACTTGGCCATTACTGCTTTTTGTTGGTTACCCCCAGATAAATTCATGACCAGTTGTTCAATTGAAGGAGTTTTTATATTAAGCTTTTTTACATAATCATTTGTTACCTCCATTTCTTTCTTTGAATCTATAAAACCTTTATCAACATAATTATCCAGAGAAGCCAAAGTGACATTCTCCCGCACAGATAGACCAAGCGCTAATCCGAAACGTTTTCTATCCTCTGAAAGATAACCTATGCCATTAGCCACAGCATCCTGCGGAGAATTAATCTCTACTTTTACACCTTTTACAAAGATCTCTCCACCTTCTTTAGGGTCAGCTCCGAATATTAACCTAGCAGTCTCGGTACGCCCTGATCCCAACAAGCCTGCAAAGCCCAGTATTTCTCCTTTTCTGAGTTCAAATGACACATTCTTAACATCCTTAGAGCACAGATTTTCCACTTTAAGTACGATAGGAGCATCTTCTGGCACAGCGCTTTGCTCTTTAGGCTGTTCGTAAATAACGCGACCAACCATGAGTCGTATTATTTCATCTTTATTAGTCTCGCTAGTATTAAGAGTTGCCACATATTGGCCATCACGCATTACAGTTACTCTATCACTTATATCGAACACTTCTTCTATGCGATGGGATATATAAATAACACCACAATTTTTTGATTTTAGATCCTTTATAAATTGGAAGAGTTCATCGATCTCACTCTCTGTCAAGGCAGCAGTAGGCTCATCCATTATTATAACATCAGAATTGTAAGAAAGAGCCTTTGCTATTTCCACCATTTGTTGTTTAGCTACGGTTAAATCCCTTACTTTTGTTTCAGGATTGATATCGATATTAAGGGTTTCCAACAACTTTTGCGTTTCACGATTAATAGCTTTTTGGTCGATAAAAATGCCTTTCACAAATTCTTTGCCGATAAATATATTTTCTGCAACAGTTAAATGCGGTATTAAATTGAGTTCTTGATGAATCATTCCTATTCCAGCGTCCTGCGCTTCTTTAGGAGCTGAAAAATCAACTTCTTTTCCTTTGTACAAAATCTTTCCGCTATCCTTTTTATAAATACCGGCCAATATTTTCATAAGTGTAGATTTGCCAGCACCATTTTCCCCCACTAACGCATGAACTTCGCCGGCATTGAGATCAAAATGGCAGCCACTTAGTGCATGTACACCAGGAAACGATTTGTTGATATCCTCCATCAATACTACCTGTTCCCTCATTGTTTCACCTCAACAATCATCAATAATTTAGTTAACTCACCAACTTACATCATGATTTAGCCAAAAGCACGATGAACATAACCGAAAACTCAAAGTGAATTTATTAATAAGCACGCCCCCTCCTAGCAATATAAATTTTGTCTCGCAACCCTTTTATAAAAACTTTATATCATTTCAATATAACATAAATTATTCAGTAAACGTTATCAGTGCAAATTATATTTCTTTATTAAAGCACTGTCAAACACCATAAATCGGCTTAATCGTCTTTTATCTTATGTTATCATAACTTTAGCTCCTATTATCTAATCATATCTCCTTTTTTCTTTCCTCAATCTCTCATAATGTGATCTCCCCGTTAACATCCCAAAGATCTCGCCAATCGTTTGCCCCTTCCCATAAAAATACCTGACCCTTAATGAGTCGACAGTTTTTATCGGCCGCTGCCAGTTCTTTCATTTCTTCTTCGGTAAGCGGGTCTTCTATTGTGCACCGCAAATTGGCCGCATATTTGTCTCGATGAATTGAGAACGGGATTGGAATTTGCCCACGCTGAACCGCCCATTTGATACAAATTATCGCCGGATGAACGCCGTGTGTTTTTGCTATTTTAACCACCACCGGATCTTCTATATCCACTACATCATCCGGTGTTCTGTCACGATCAGGCCGAGAAGGCGATCCTATCGGGCAAAAGCCTATAGGCTGTATGCCGTGATCAAGACAAAATTGAAACAATTCAGGTTGCTGGAAACAAGGATGTAATTCCATTTCATTAGCAGCAGGCATAATGGTACAATCCCTTAAAAGCAGTTTCAGCTTGGGTATGGTCATATTGGAAGTACCGATATGTCTTACATAGCCCGCCTTTAACAATCTTTCCATCTGATACCACGTCTCCATATACTCTTCATGAATATATGGCCTGGCGCTCGGATCGCGATAATCCGGTGGCGCTCCTTTGGGATGAAAGTTCGGAAACGGCCAATGAATGAAATACAGATCAATATAATCCAATTTCAGATCTTTAAGGGATTTGGCGCATGAAAGCAACACATCTCCCTTGCCATGCATATCGTTCCATACTTTTGATGTTATAAAAAGTTCTTCTCGCTTAACGCCCGATCTCATAATCTCCTGAAAGACATCGCCTATAAGAGCCTCGTTTCCGTATACGGATGCACAATCGAAAAGCCTAAAGCCCACCTCAGCGGCGCCTATCTTCTCCTTCAATTTTAATATTCTATAAGCATTGACAATTTACTAGTTAATCAATAGTATCTTTCCGTCTATCGGTATATGTCCCCTATATAAATCAAACGCATCGTTTACATCGCTCAGCGCGAATTTCTTATGTATCATGGTTTCGCATTTAAGGACCTTCCGCGCTAAGGCATCGGCCGTAAGCATCCATTCTTTACCCGGAAACGGTGCTGAATAGGACATCCACGAGCCTGTAAGTTTTAATTCTTTGCGCAGTATTTTCTCAAAAATCGGTGGTGATAGGGTAAGGTCAGCCGCAGGTGTACCTATAAAGCATACCGTGCCTTTATTGGCCGCTATATCAAGGCTTAGCCTTTGGGTAAACGTAACGCCGGCCGTTTCAAAAACATAATCTATACCCCCCTCCTCCGTTATTTTGCTTATTTCATCCTTAAAATCATCTTCAGAGGTATTTATACATACATCTGCCCCCATATCCTTAGATTTGGCTAACTTAGCTTCATCTACATCAAACGCCGTGATGTGCGCCGCTCCCAATATCCTCAGCCATTGTACCGTAAGTTGACCTATTGTGCCGACACCTAATACGGCTGCACCAAATCCCGGACGAAAATCGGCGTTGAAAATGCCGTGCAACGCTACCGTGGAAGGTTCAAAGAAAGCCCCTTCTTCGAAGCTTACATTATCCGGAAGTTTAATAATATTTCGAGCCGGCACTTTTACATACTGAGCCCAGCTTCCGAACACACTGGAACCTATAAATTTATAATACCTGCACTGTGAAAAATGGCCGAGCTGGCAATCTATGCACTTGTGGCACGGCAAAAGCGGTGCTGCTGTCACCCTGTCGCCTTTTTCAACATTACTTACCTTCTCACCCACGTCCGCTATCACCCCCGCCAACTCATGCCCAAGCACAATAGGGTAATAGTGAGCTGCATCGCCCAGCACTCTAGGTATATCAGAACCGCATATCCCCGTGGCTCTCACTTCAATGAGCACTTCATCCGGTGATATAATCGGCGTATCTATATCTTCATATCTTATATCATTCTTAGCATGTAAAACAGCTGCTTTCATCATATTACCTCCTTTTGAACAGCATAAAGCTTATCATAGGTTTGTTCTAGTCTATCATATATTTCTCTATATACGGCATAAAGCTTATCATATATATAAAAGTTATCCGCGTTTGGCTCATATGATTTCCTTATCCTCACCGTCTTGGATACGGCTTCACGGAAATCTTTATATACGCCTGTTCCAACACCGGCCAATATAGCGGCGCCTAACGCTGTAGCGTCGTCGGCATAAGGAACTTGTATCCTTTTTTTAGTTACATCGGCTTTTATCTGCGTCCACAAGGAGCTCTTAGCCGCTCCGCCCACGCTTATCAATTCATCGACATGTACCCCGGCTTGTTGGGCAACTTCTATATTATGGCGCAGTGAATAAGCGCATCCTTCCATCACGGCCCGCGCCGCATGCATTCTGGTTTTATCGTATGAAAGACCGAAAAATACACCTCTGGCCTTCGGATTCCATATCGGCGAACGCTCGCCGGACATATAGGGCAGAAATATCAAGCCATCGCTGCCTGGTTTTATAGCTGATGCTTTCTGATCCACGATGTTATAAACGCTGACACCTTTTTTGTCAGCTTCGCAGGTCTCCGCATAACCGAATTGATCGACGAACCACCTGAGCGCGCCCCCTCCGCCTACGGTGCCACCCTGCAACAACCATGCATCGGGTACAACGTGATAGCCAAGTATAAGGCGGGGCTCTATAACGGGTTTATCCACATATATACTCATTCCGCCGGCTTGACCGCCTTGCTCTTGTGTTTGGCCGATCGATACGACACCGGCTCCCAATGTTGATGCGGCGGCATCCAACCCTCCGGCCACCACAGGTGTCCCAGCCAAAAGGCCGGTGCTTCCGGCAGCCTCCTCAGTCACGCTTCCAACCACATCACAGCATTCGAATATATCAGCTACTTTGTCTATATCCAAACCCATTTGTCGGCATAGTTCCCGATCATAAACGCCTTCTGTTATGTTAAAAAAATGAAATCCATAACCCTGCGATTTATCTTGCGTAAAAAGACCAGTTAACTTGTATACTATAAATCCGTTGCTCTGTAAGAATTTATAAGTTCTGTTGTAGATATCCGGTTCATTCTCTTTTATCCACATCATTTTGGGCGTTATATATGCCGGATCCGGTGGATTGCCGCTCACTCCGATAAGCCTTTGTACGCCAACGGCTTGAGCCATGCGTTCAGCTTGTTGCTGTGCCCTACGGTCAAACCATATTATAGCCGGCCTCAACGCCTTGCCATCGCATGAAACGGGTAAGGCCGACCAGCTCTGTCCGTCTACACCTACGCCTACCACGTCTGCCGGACGCACCTTCCCCTGTTTCCATATACATTGCAGCGCATGGCATACCCCTTGCCACCAATCATCCGCATATTGTTCGGCCCAGCCGGACCGCGGATAATGCACATCATATGAGCACAATGCGGACGCCGCTACCTTGCCGTCTATATCAAACGCCACGACTTTGCAAGCTGATGTACCTATATCTATGCCAAGAATATATGGTCCCATATAAGCTCCTTTACATCACAAAATATTAGAATATCCTATCATAGCTTTTTTATCGACTGCCCATCAATGAAATTGGCTTTAAGGCGTATTACCTGTGGAAAATTGTCATGACTCCCTCTCATACGCTGATAGAGCATCTCGGCCGCTTTCTGGCCTATTTCGGCCATAGGCTGCACAACCACTGACAGCGAAGGCCTTATAATCTTAGAGAGTTCCAGTTGGTCAAATCCTATAAGCGAAAGTTGATCAGGTATTTGTATACCGGCCTCATTTACGGCCATTATAGCCCCTATAGTCATCTCGTAATTGGCTACAAATACTGCGGTAGGCGGACATTCCAGCCGCATAAGCTCATTTATGAGCTTATAACCCGTATCCTCAGTATAATCGCCGTATCTTATCAGGCTCTCGTCCATAGGCAAGTTATAATCGACAAATACGCGTCTATAACCCTCCTGGCGTTCTCTGGCGGTATATATATGCTTCGGACCGGTTATCATGCCTATACGCCTGTGGCCCAGCGTTATCAGACGCTCTACCGCCTGATAAACGGCATTCACATTATCCACAAGCACCGCATCCAATTTGGCGTTCTCGACCAAACGATCCATCAATACAGCCGGTATCTCGTCGCCCAATACCTCGGTTATATGGGTACCGTCGCTGCCGGTTGGCATTATCACCACGCCATCCACATATTTGTCCTTCACGAATTGGAGTTTAGCTTTTTCTTTTTGCACATCGCTTTGGCTATCGCACACTATAACGCTATAACCGTACTGATCCAAATGGCGTTCTATACCTTCGATAATGCTCATGCTGAATACATTAGCCAAAGCAGGTACTACTACCGCCACCGTCATGGATTTACTGGTCTTAAGGCTCCTAGCCACGGGATTGAGCTTAAAATCCAGGCGCCTTACGGCCTCCTCTATCTTGCGTTTATTTACCTCGCTGACTTCATAACCATTCAGATACCTTGAAACGGTACCTACTGACACCTGTGCCAATGCTGCCACATCTTTTATAGTCGCTGCCATTGCATCCCTCCTCGATGAAACGATTCAATTTATATCAGTATTATACTAGACCCTTTCTTATATTGTCAAATATTATTTCATTTCTTTTATGGACTGCCATCCTTCACGGGCCATGGATATCAGCAGAGGATTATCCTCCCTGTCTTTATGATTTACAACACGGCTGAACCATTGTACCGCTTGCGCAGCATTGCCCAAACGTCGGCATAATTCACCTATAATGTAAAGTAAGTTCATCTCATTTGAATTATCATCGGTTTGGCGCTCATAAGCAGCAATATATTCGTCCAGCGCCGCCTGCAAAAAGCGCCTTTCTTCTTGTTCGTCATTGCTGAATCGGTACAGCCATGCTATCCGCAGGCACAAGGTTGCTAATTCCGACGGTTTATCGTGTTTCAATTGAGCGCACAAAAGTGCCAGTTTATAGCATTCCAACGCCTGCTCCAATGTACGCTCACCGCCGTAATCGCGCGATGTCCAACTTGATGTCATATTCTGAAGCACGGCCTTTTTGCCCTCGACATCTATTTTGTCGAAATGATCGGCTAAAGCCGCATATCCGCAATGCGGGCATACATAGACATCGTAAAGCATCGGATTGACACCTTTATAGTGTACGCAAAAATCGCTATCTCTCGTTTCCACTTTTATCGATGACGTTCTGACACGTGTGGAGGTAAAATTTCTGCCGCACACAGGGCATTTTATTTCCTTTGTGTATAAAGCTTCTTTATCCATTAAATCACTCCCGATTTCTAATTATACACCTTATGAATCGTCGCGGCAAATTCATTTAGACCGCATTGCGGGCATAATGCAATTATGATAAAATAAACATAGGATACGGAAGGAGCGAATTAGATTGACCGTTCTCGAAGCCAAGGGCATAAGCAAAGCCTTCGGTTCAAAGGATATATTGAAAGATATGAGCTTTCGCGTGGAGCAAGGCGATAAAATAGGCATAGTAGGCCCTAACGGTGCCGGTAAAACCACGCTTATAAAAATAATAACAGGTATAGAGCATGCCGATACCGGCGAGATATACATGTCCGGCCAATGTTCGATAGGCTATTTATCCCAAGATGCCGGCCTCGATGTAAAAAACACCGTTTGGAATGAAATGCTCTCAGCGTTCAGCGAGGTAATAGCCATAGAGACACGCATGCACGAATTAGAACAGCTTATGGCGGATGGTCAGACGGATAAAGGCACGATGTCAGAATACGCCCGCCTATCCGACCAATTCGCTCATTTGGACGGTTACAGCTATGAAAGCTATACAAGGGGCGTACTCATCGGATTGGGTTTCTCGCCGAACGAATTCGAACAAGCCGTGACCACTTTGAGCGGCGGTCAGAAGACGCGCATAGCGCTCGGTAAATTGCTGCTGCAAAAGCCGCAGCTATTATTGCTGGACGAGCCGACCAACCATTTGGATATTGATGCCACCCAGTGGTTGGAGGGTTTCTTGCAGAATTATGCGGGCACTATAATGGTTGTATCGCACGATCGCTATTTCATGGACGCCGTATGTAATAAAATATTCGATATAGAGAATACCACGATGACGGTCTATGATGGCAACTATTCGCGGTATGCCGCCTTAAAGCGCCAAACGATGGAACAACAAGCTAAAGACTATGACCTCCAGCAGAGAGAGATAAAGCGTCAGCAGGAGATTATAGACAGATTTCGCTCATATAATCGTGAAAAAAGCATACGCGCCGCCGAAAGCCGCCAAAAAGCGTTGGACCGTATGGAACGTATAGATAAGCCCGTCGAACAGCAGAGCATAAGCTTTGCTTTCAAGGCGCGCCAACGCGGCGCCAATGATGCATTGAAGGTGGAATCGCTGAGTAAATCATTTGAAGATAAATGCGTTCTGAGCGATGTAACCTTCGAATTAAAGCGCAGCCAGAGGGCTGCCGTTATAGGCCCCAATGGCATAGGTAAGTCCACGCTGCTCAAAATCATAGCAGAGCAATTGGAGGCTTCATCCGGCAGAATACGCATGGGACAGAATACGTTTTTAGGATATTATGATCAGGAGCACGCCGGCCTCAATCCTGACAAAACCGTTCTCGAAGAGCTCTGGGACGCTTACCCCCTTCTCATCCAGACCGATGTGCGCAAGATATTGGCCGTATTCCTTTTTAAGGGCGACGACGTATTTAAGAGAATAAACGATTTGAGCGGCGGCGAACGCGCCCGCCTAGCGTTGGCCAAATTAATGCCGGCAGGGTATAATATGCTGCTGCTGGACGAACCGACCAACCATCTTGACATATCGGCGCGTGAGGCGCTGGAGGACGCTCTAAAAGATTATGATGGAACATTGTTGACGGTATCCCATGACAGATATTTTATAAACAAGATAGCCGATATAATACTCGAACTTACGCCTAGCGGGATAACTGCATATGATGGCAATTATGACGATTATCAGCAGCAAAGGCATCTACAGGATGAATCGCTTCAAGCTCCGACTACACCGGCCAAAAGAAGGGCTAAACCCCAGGCCGAAAATAGAGCGCAGCCTGTAATATCTCAAGATATAGAATCTGAAATAGTAACCATAGAGGGCCGCATAGCGGAATTGGAAGCGGCCATGTGCGATCCGGACATATATACCGACGGTCAAAAAATGCGTCAATTGACGGATGAACATGCCAAGCTGAAAACTGAATTGGAAGAATTATACGAAAAATGGGCATAGGTTCAAACCTATGCCCTGCTGTACAACATATTATAGCGGTCCGCATGTTTTTGCTCATCGGTCACAATGATATATAACCAATCCTTCATATACCAGAACGGAGCTTCTATCAATATGATCCTGTATTCTTCCACAGCAGATGTCTCCCCCATTATGGCGCTGGCCAAGCCCTCCTTATAGTTTTTGGGCGGCGATACATCAGGCTCAGGCACGTTTATATAAGAACCGGTGAGGTAGGTATACATGTCGCTGAACATCTTGTAATGTTTAAACTCGTCTTCGCGTATGTGCTTTATAATATCTTTATCTTCAGCCGGCGCCATATCGACGAGCATAGCATAAAAAGCCGCATCATGCTGTTCGGCCGCCATGGCTTCCCTTATGCGCCGGACCAAATCGGGTTTATCGGCATACATAGTAGTATCATCTCCACACATAGATTCTTATATATACTATGCCATGCCACCCTAAACCGTGCCGCCTTATATCGCGTCAGAGCGTAATCGTTCTATCATGCTTTTCACCTGCGGTATAAGGGATATTACAAAGCAAATAGCAGTATCCGTGCCTATAACCATACCGTTAACCAATATCGAGTACCATATGGGGTTCATGCCCTCCGGCGCATAACTTGCAAAGAATATTACACCGGACAGAAAGCTGGCCATAAATCTGCCAAAACCGCCGAGCAATACGCCGAGGCTTATATTATGTCGGGAGTACCCTGCCAGACCCAGTGCCCCGAAAGCTATTATATAGTCCAGCAATACCTGCACAGGATGCACTATAAATGGATCCTGTATCAGTTGCAAAAGGCCATAAGCAGCGCCTGCCGCAATACCGGCTGCCGGACCGAAGATATAGGCATATACGAACATTGGCAACATACTTGCCAATGTTATCGAACCACCCTGCGGCCAATGATAAAAACGTATATATGACAATATAAAGGCTATGGCTATGCATAAGCCTCCGTACACGACAGATTTGGTATTAAAGTGGGCTTTGGGGCCTATTACAACTAAAAAGCCGACTACTGCCAATATCGCTATCACCACTGCTATAGCGGTGGGCGTAATCTCGGTCAAGTCCTCAAATATACTTATGATGTAATCCATATGCTCACCTCCTCTCCATTTGTAGTATTCGCCTGACTATGCCCGGAAAGGAGGTTAAAAAAGACCGCATGCCTAGGCATGCGGTCTTAAGCTCTTAACAAACCGCTTCCCTACGCTAGTATTATCTAGACAGGTTCCAAGGGTTAAGCGAGAGGCACTCGCTTTCTCAGCTATTCAGCTCCCCTAGCGGACACAGATCAAACATATTTAATTTTACACCTGCTATTATAGCACTGCCATGGCTTGTATTACAAGCCCAGCAACAAAATTTTTATATCTCGGCTATAAGTTCTATCTCTACCGGCACACCGGCCGGCAATTCGGATACGCCTATGGCCGCGCGCGCATGACGTCCGGTTTCTCCAAATATATCGGCCATCAGCTCCGAAGCTCCATTGACTATTTTAGCCTGTTGTTCAAAACCCGGCGCTGATCTGACATAACCTGTTATCTTTACAATGCGCTTTACATTATCAAGATTCTCTACAGCGCTCTTTAATGCCGCTAAAGCATTTATCGCAGCCAGCCGCGCCGCCTGATAACCTTCATCCACCGATATGTTGCCGCCTACGCTGCCCTTGTATTGTGCCACGCCGTTTATTATAGGCAATTGTCCGGACACGAATACCATATTGCCGCATATAATGGCCGGTATGTACGCGCCCATAGGTGCAGCCGTCTGCGGTAGTTCCAATCCCAATGCCTTTATCCTTTCTTCTACGATAGACAATAGCATCACCTGTATATATAAAAATAATGGCGGCAAGAGCTGCCGCCTAATGAGATAAAAGTCAATTAAGATGTTCTTATTAGGATAGAAAGGCGAAATGTTACAGTACAAAAATGTTACAGAACATGAGCCTTATCCAGCTCCATCACATTTATCCGGGCGTTTCCCCAGCCGCTGGCGGGTCGAGGCAGAAGAACGCCCGGCAAATGATTGACATAAGTTATTATAGCACATGTTTTATAATATATCAACATAAATTTTTTGTGCAATATGTATAATTTTTATCTGATTTTTTCACCTAAAGATCCATGATTTCTTTATATCGACAGCTTTATAAGGGCATAGCTCCTGACAGCAAAAACATCTTATGCAAATATTTAAATCGACATAAGGGCGCTTATCCACCATCTTTATAGCTCTAGGCGGGCAGTTATCGGCACAATCACCGCACCCTTTACACGCATCATGATCAAATACCGGCCTTGCCATGGTCATGTTACGCAAAAAACCGACCATAAACCGCGGCACCTTGCCGTCCAGAAAGCTTACGCCGCGGCGCGGCGGCATCTCGAAATCCTTTATCCTTACATCGTTTATAGGTGTGCCCGCAACCTTTATGTCGGCCAAGCTCGCAGGCAAGCCGCGTTTTTTGGCTTGGCGTATCGTCGGTACATCCTCAAGCGGTATGCCGACTATGGAGGCCGCCGCCACATCGGCGGCAAATGTACTGGCGCTGCCCACTATGACGCCTATACTGCGCGGTCTGCCCGCTGACGGACCATTGCCGTCCATACCCACTATGCCATCTATTATAGCTAATGCCGGTTTTACAGCCATATTTATATCTATGAGCATATCGGCAAAATCATCAAGATCAGGCATTTTAAGATGATATTCAGCCTTTCTCATGCCCGGTACCACGCCGAACATATTTTTCACAGCGCCTGTAAATACTGCCATGCCATGCGTCTTGAGCTTACCTACATCGATTATTACGTCGGCGTCGGCTATAGCCTTGACTATTGACAAACGTTTTAATATCTTGCCGTCGGAGCTGGGCATCTCTGTTTCGGCCACATTGTAGTTGAGCTCGGCGCCTGTATTTTCCGCCGCCTGTTCTATACCGCATGTCCGATATATGCCTCTAAGCGTTCGCTCATTGAACATACCGCCCGGGCTGTCGCCTATCACAGGTATGCCGCCCGCTTTTTGGACTGCTCTGACCACCGCCTCCACAACGGCCGGGTGAGTGGTAACCGCCTCTTCCGGCCGTTTCCTCATCAAAAGATTTATCTTTATAAAAACCCTCTGCCCGGGTTTTATATACCCTTCTATACCGCCTAAGGCGTTCAAACATTTATTCAGCGCTTCCTCGACTTTATCTTTATCATAATCGCCGCATCTTTCTACGGCTACCGGTACAGGCATATCTTATCCTCCATTTATGAATACATTTTGTCCACGACATATTCTATAAGCCGGTCTGGCACCAGGCGCTTCAAAAACGCTATGAGCTTATAATCGGCACCCACTACCGTCCTTATAGGCGGGTTTTGGCTCGCGATTATTTTAGCCATGGCTTTAACAACTATCTCCGGCCCCGGACCGTTCATCTCCGAGCGCTCCATGGCCTCCACAGCTTTTTGGCATCGCTCTTTGTAGGGCGTAGTGCCTTTAGACGCTTCGGTCCACACCCTGCCGGATGTAAAGCCCGTTCTCACATCGCCCGGTTCTATGAGCGCAACCTTTATCCCAAACGGTTTAACCTCTATGCGCATAGCTTGGGATAAGGCTTCCAGAGCGTATTTGCTGGCGCTGTACATGGACTGATACGGTATGGCTATGAAACCGGCCACCGACCCTATATTGATTATAAGGCCGTTGCCATTTGCTCTCATGTATGGCAGCACCGCTCTGCATACGCGCAATACGCCAAAGAAATTGGTATCGAACTCGTCTGCCGCCTCTTGAGGCGTTGTATCTTCGACAGCCCCAGCCAGAGCATACCCCGCACAATTTATGACTATATCGACGCCGCCTTCTTCCTGCGCCATAGAATCTACAACCGATTTTACCGTTTCATCATCGCGCACGTCCATGCGCATCATTTTTATAAAGCCGCCGCTTTCATCATCGGCCTCAATGCTGCCGTCACCATGGCGTGAAGCCCCGTATACATGATAGCCCTCATTCCTTAAATATTCCGCGCATGCTTTGCCCATACCAGATGAAGCACCCGTTACGAGCACCGATTTGCCGTACAACATATGCGCCTCCTCACCACTCAATCATTGAAAATATTCTACCTGTTTCTGCACCCGACAGTCCTATCGAGCTATCAGCATTGTAACCGCCAGCACGGCGAACACTCCGCCTACAACCTTGCTCAAAACTTTTTCATTAACCCTGTTGGCAAACCTCGCAGCGAAACGCCCTCCTATTAGCGTGCCTATTGCTACATATTCCATCCTGCAAAATCCTCCGTCAGTATGTATTATAAGTCATAACATCGTTTATTAAGAATTATAGCATCCTATTGATACTATTACAACAATACTGCTCAGAAGCAGTACCCCATAACCAATATTTTGTTAACATTAAAGGCCCATGAAGCACCTGCGATGATATAAATCAGATTGCATATGCCAATACAGCATGGTAAAATATGATATAATAAATTATTTTTGGAGGTATCATATGATAATCACAACGACACCAAACATCGATGGCAAGAGAATTAAGGAGTACAAAGGCATTGTGAGCGGCGAAACCATCCTTGGCGCCAATGTGTTCCGCGATTTCATGGCAGGGCTCAGCGACTTTTTCGGCGGACGGTCAGCAGCTTATGAAAATGAACTTATAAAAGCACGCAATATAGCGCTCGGTGAGATGCAGCGCCAGGCTGAAGCTTATGGTGCCAATGCAATAGTAGGTATTGATCTGGATTATGAAGTGGTAGGTCAGGGCGGTTCCATGCTCATGGTAACAGCCAGCGGTACGGCCGTATATGTAGAATAAGCCGTGCACCCAGCTTCGACTTATGCCTCCGAGCGGTATCTGCATAGTTAGCTCCTATCAGGCTGCCCCGCGGCACACGAAAGGGCTCACTTACCGTTGCTTCCTTCCAGACCTGGCGGGGTTCATGAGGTTTCGTTGCGCAGGACCCAATGATCTACACCACTTGTGCAGGCCAGTCCTCACAGGCATAGAGCCTAAGCATGGGAATTCGATCCTGCTAGAGCGGATTGCAGGTTACAGGGCACCGCTACCTCCCCATCTAGCACGGCCATGGCGGAGAGAGTGAGATTCGAACTCACGGAGCGGTTACCCGCTCACTCGCTTTCGAGGCGAGCGCCATCGTCCACTCGGCCATCTCTCCATAAATGCGCGCGGGGTCAGCAGTTGTCTGATCCCGCATTTGTGGCGGAGAGAGAGGGATTCGAACCCTCGGTGCAGGTTTTAGCCCACACACTCGATTTCCAGTCGAGCGCCTTCGTCCACTCAGCCATCTCTCCATTTTAGGACTACTTGATAATTATCAGATTATTCAGTTGTCGTTGCGCCGGCTTTCGAAGAACTTCTTCAGTATCTCCTCACAACGTTGTTCTTCAATACCGGCTATAATCTCTATATTACGGTCGAAACGCCTATCCCGCGGCAGATTGTATAATGTGCCGGCACAGCCCCATTTCAAATCAGGCGCGCCATATATAAGCCGTTCTATGCGGCACAGCATCATGGCACCCGCGCACATAGCACACGGCTCAAGCGTGGCATAAAGCTCGCAACCGCCGAGGCGCCAATCATTTGTGGCCGCCATAGCTTGGCGCATGGCCAGCATCTCGGCATGAGCCGTAGCATCATGCAACGCTTCGACTTGGTTGTGACCTCTGCCTATTATCTCATCGCCTTTAACCACTACGGCGCCTATTGGCACTTCGCCTTTGGCCGCCCCGAGTTCAGCCTCTTTTATAGCTTCCGCCATAAATTTATAAAGCCTATCAATTTTATATGACATTCGTTTCAACTCACAAAGGATATTGTAACATGTATCACGCACTTTGGCAAGAGGGGAAAAATAACTACCGCACAGAGATATTGGAATCGCGCAATAGCTTTCTAACCGCTTCGAGCTGTTCATCGGTTGGGACGGCCACATCCTTCAACGGATAGTCCACACAAAGCTGTTCCCACTTATATACGCCCATGGTATGATACGGCAATACTTCCACTAATTCCACATTGGAAAGCCCTGATATGAATCGGCCCAGCGCGCGTATATCATCCGGATCGTCTGTATAACCGGGTACCAGCACATAACGTATCCATGTCGGTATATGCAGCTCACTCAGATGTTGCGCGAACGCCAGAGTCTTATCATTGGACACGCCGGTTAACTCGGTATGTTTTATGGGATCGATCTCTTTTATATCCAGCAGTACCAGATCGGTATACGGTAAAAACGCATCGGCTCTCTCTATATCTACAAATCCGGATGTATCCAAAGCCGTATGAATACCATCGGCCTTGCACCTGCGGAACAGCTCGGCCACAAATCGCCATTGTAGCGTAGGCTCGCCACCGGTTAAAGTGACGCCTCCGCCAGAATACTTCATAAAATTCTTGTATTTTTTTATATCCTGCATCAGCTCGTCTACGCTCATAATGCGACCGTGGGACATATCCCACGTATCGCGATTATGGCAGTATTTGCAGCGCAGCGGACAGCCCTGCATGAAAACCACATAGCGTATGCCAGGGCCGTCCACTGTACCCATGGTCTCTATAGAGTGGATCCTTCCCTTTACATTCACTCTATTTCACCTCATGGAACGTACGGTTTATAACGTCGAGTTGCTGTTCACGGGTCAGCTTGATGAAATTCACCGCATAACCGGACACCCTTATAGTAAGCTGCGGGTATTTCTCAGGATGATCCATGGCGTCTAAAAGAGTTTCCCGGTCAAAGACATTGACGTTTATATGATGACCGTTTTGAGCAAAATAAGCCGACAGCAACGCCACGAGGTTGCTCACGCGCTCTTCCTCATCCTTGCCCAGCGCTTTGGGCACTATGGAGAATGTATAAGATATGCCGTCCTGGGCATATTCATACGGCAGCTTGGCAACCGAGCTCATCGAGGCTACCGCGCCTTTTTTATCACGGCCATGCATCGGGTTGGCTCCCGGAGCGAAAGGCTCTCCCTTTTTACGGCCGTCCGGCGTATTGCCGGTCTTTTTCCCATACACCACGTTGGACGTGATGGTCAGTATAGACTGTGTATGCACAGACTGGCGATATGTGGGTTGCTTTTGCAGTTTGCCCATAAACCGTTGCACTATATCCACAGCTATATCGTCCACGCGATCGTCATTATTGCCAAAGGTTGGAAATTCACCGTCTATCTCGAAATCCACCGCTATACCGTCGTCGTTGCGTATAGGCTTTACCTTAGCATATTTTATAGCTGATAACGAATCGGCCACCACCGAAAGGCCGGCTATGCCGAATGCCATAGTCCGCAGTATATCCTTATCGTGCAGCGCCATCTCTATCGCTTCATAGCTGTATTTATCATGCATATAATGTATTACATTCAAAGCGCCGACATATACCCTTGCCAGCCAATCCAGCATGGTGTCGAAACGCTCCATCACCTCGTCGTAATCGAGATACTCAGATGTTATAGGTGCAAAGCGCGGCGTCACCTGCTGTCCGGACAATTCGTCGCGCCCGCCGTTTATAGCATATAGCAGCGCTTTGGCCAAATTAGCTCTGGCGCCGAAGAACTGCATCTGTTTACCTACGCGCATAGCCGATACACAGCATGCTATGGCGTAATCGTCCCCCCAGTACCGGCGCATGAGATCATCGTTCTCATATTGTATAGCGCTTGTGTGTATGGATAACCCTGCACAATAGCGCTTGAAAGGCTCGGGCAGACGGTTAGACCATAGAACGGTAAGATTCGGTTCGGGTGCCGGCCCCAGATTCTCTAACGTATGCAGCATGCGGAAAGACGTCTTTGTAACCAGCGTACGACCGTCCAAACCCATACCGCCTATAGACTCGGTCACCCATACCGGATCACCGCTGAAGAGCTCGTTATAGCTGGGAGTACGCAAGAACCTCACTATGCGCAGTTTCATCACAAAGTGATCTATCAATTCCTGTGCTTCGCGTTCAGTTAAAATACCCGCTTTTACATCATGGTCGATATATATATCCAAAAAAGTCGATACGCGGCCAAGGCTCATAGCCGCGCCGTTTTGTTCCTTTATGGCTGCGAGGTATCCGAAATACAACCACTGCACGGCCTGGCGCGCATCGTGGGCAGGACCGGATATATCAAACCCATAGGATGAGGCCATCACCTTCAGCTCGTTCAATGCCCGGATTTGATCGTTTATCTCCTCTCGGGCACGTATGACCTCCTCGCTTATATCGTTTACTTCAAGTTGTATAAGCTGTTGCTTTTTATCTTCTATTAGCCTGTCCACACCATAGAGCGCTATTCGCCTGTAGTCGCCTATAATGCGGCCACGTCCGTAAGCATCGGGTAAACCGGTTATAATACCGGCATGGCGCGCCTTTCTCATCTCTGTGGTATAGGCGTCATACACGCCTTGATTATGGGTCTTTCTATATTGAGTGAATATCCTTTCCACCTCGGGATCCAATTCGTAACCGTAAGCTTCACATGCCTGTTTTACCATGCGTATACCGCCGAACGGCATTATAGCCCTTTTCAGCGGCTCATCGGTCTGAAGCCCCACTATTTTCTCCAAATCCTTATCTATATAACCGGGCTTATGCGATGTGATGGTCGATACTGTCTTAGTATCTATGTCCAATACGCCGCCCTTGTCAGTTTCTTTTTTTAACAGCTCGCTTATCTTATCCCAGAGCTTTTGCGTAGCGGCCGTAGGACCGGCCAGAAATGATTCATCGCCTTCATATGGCGTATAATTCAGTTGTATAAAATCCCTTACATCTATATCGCGGCACCATTTGCCTTCTATAAAATCCATCTGACATCAACCTTTCTTAATAAATACAAGTGATTTACTCGTATTTATTATACCACCGAATCGACGTATAATCCAGTTTTCGGCCAAAGTCTTAAAGTTGATTAAATTCGTACAATTTATACAATTCTTTATCCATCATAAACCGAATATCGGGCTTCAAGGCGTCTGAATGCCGCGACCACCACCGATGTAAAGCGCTTGTTTATCCTTCTTTCAAACCGGTAAAGGTTATACCTTCTATAAAATACCTCTGTGCCAAGAAGAACAACGCGATAGTAGGCAGTGCTATAATAACCGATATAGCCATAAGATAGTTCCATTGAGGAGCTTCGTTAACTCCTCCCATGAAGAAATACATCCCTAGCGTCATGGTGTACTTATTCATATCGGTCAAGTATATTAACGGGCCAAGGAAATCATTCCAATAACCCTTAAATGCAAAAACAGCTACAGCCAATAAGGCAGGTTTTATCTGAGGCAACATAATTCTATAGAACGTATCCAAAGGAGACGCCCCGTCTATCTCGGCAGCATCATCAAGCTCAGTCGGAATAGTCAAAAAAAACTGCCTCAACAAAAAGATATAAAATGGCCCCCATGCTGTCCAAGCCCTTAATATAAGTGGGTCAAACTCGCCTACAAGCCCCAGCTTGTTCCATATTATATATGTAGGAATAAGCGTGACATGAAATGGCAACATCATGGTACTGAGCAGCACAAAAAATATGATATCCCTGCCTGGAAAGTTAAATCTTGCAAATCCATACGCCACAAGCGTTTCACTCGCCAGTTCCGCTATCATCCCTAAAATAACTATAAAAACGGTATTTGCCAAATACTTATTAAATGGCATAGCATTCCACGCTTTGGAAAAATTCTCCCAATGGGCCGGCTCTGGTATTAACTCCGGAGGCCAAGCAAATATGTCGGCATCGGCTTTTAATGCTGTCGATATCATCCAGAAAAACGGTATAAGCACTATTACCGCTACAACAGTGATAAGCACGTACACCAAAATATTAGCTACGGTCTTGTGTAATCGCATATAAACCTCCTATCTCAATATTTTAATTATATTTCGCCCTCATCCTCAGAATTTCTTCAGATTTCTCCGTTTTTCATCGATTCTGAAAGTGAGAGTGTTTGCCC